>JBAPYC010000553.1:0-3784 GCA_049284535.1 Streptosporangiaceae bacterium | reverse complement strand
CCCAGCTGCTCTGGACCCTGGTGGCGTCATTTATGCGTCCACCGAGGTGGCATATGTCAGGCCCCAGCCGTCAGCCGTCTTATTTCTGGCGATCGCAATGAACGCCCCGGGCTCTTTCGTCCATTGGTCGATCTTTGACATCTCGGTGGCGAACCTGGTCCTGATCGGGGTCATGGTGGTTATCTTCGGAGCGGCGCTGCTGCTCCCGTTCCCGCGTGCACATCTCGTACCGCCCACCCCCGTGACGGGCGGAGCGGCGGATACCGACCCGGCGGCCAGCGATCCGGCTGACGACGGCACCGCCGGCATGTGGACTTCCCGGGTGCGGCGCCGTGCCCTGCGCGCGCTACCCCCAGGCAAGCTGCTGCCTGACAGCCAGCCGGCTTACGTGGCGTCCTGGGTGTATGTGTTCGGCGTGGCCTCCCTGGCCGCGCTCGGGGTGGTTATCGTTTCCGGGTTCGCCCTGGCTCTCGGCGGCCCGGACTGGTGGCACTACAACCCGCTCGGGCATTTCTTCAACAGCCTGCACCTATGGAGTGTTGAGCTGTTCATGGCCCTGCTCGTCATCCACCTGTGGGCCAAGTTCTGGATGGCCGCCTGGCGGGGCCGCCGGAGGATGACGTGGATCACGGGTGTGGTCGCATTCTTGGCCTCCGTCGTGGAGTGCTTCACCGGGTACCTGTCTCAGCAGAACTTTGATTCACAGTGGATCGCCACCAGCGGCAAGGACGGTTTCAACTCGGTGGGGGTCGGCGCGTTCTTCAATGTGATGAACTTCGGCCAGATGCTGATGTGGCACATCGTGCTCATCCCCATCGTCCTGATCGCCGTCATCGGCGCGCACGTGCTGCTGGTCCGGGTCCGAGGGGTCTCGCACCCGATCGACGCGCACCCCGCAGTCAAGGGCAGCAGATGGCTCCGGCAGCGCGCCATCGCGTTCGCCGACGCCGCTCCCTGGCGCGGTCCGAACCGGCGCTACGACCTCCTGAAGGAGGGAACGATCGCCGCGGTCATCGTGCTGGCGCTGACGGTCGGCCTGGCCGGCCTGCTGTCCTCCCCCGACGTACCGCCAGTCACGATAGCGACTTGGGCCAGGCTCGCACCCGCCGACTTCCTCGCCACAACTGCCACCGAGCTCAATGGCACCAGCGAAACCGCCACCTACGGGCCGCCCTACAACAACCAGAACGGCAGTACCCAGTCGCTGTTGTTCGCCCCGGCCAAGATCCCCGGGGTGACCCAGCCCGTCAACGCCGCGCAGGACTTTGTCATCGGGCCGCTGTCGGCGCTCGCGCACACTGACCCAGCCGTTTCCGCGCCGCTCGCCAGGTACCAGGCGGCGTCGGCCGCCCAGCAGGTGAAGTGGGCCACCGCCTATGCGACCGCGGAGGCGAAAGTGAAGTTCGTGAACGGGAGCCCGGTCGTGCCCGCGGCCAACGACGGGCCGGTTCCCGCGATGATGGCCAGCGAGCTGACCCTCGCCCGCAGCGGCGCACTGGACACCGACCTGCTGTCCCAGCAGCCGTTCTACGGCACGAACTTCACCAAGCCGCTGCTGTTCATCGAAGATGGCGCCTACTTCGCGAACCAGGCCCAGGCGATGGGCCTGACCGGCAGCCAGTGGGGCGTCATGAACGAGACCGGCAGCTACCCGGGCCAGCCGTGGCTGTGGCTGTACACGCTGTGGTACCAGGTGCCGGGATGGACCAACTCGGCCAACATAGACATGATCGCGATCTACATGACCGGCGCAGCCACGGCCTTGCTGCTGCTGGTCCCGTTCATCCCCGGGCTACGCGACATCCCCCGCCTCATCCCCGTGCACAAGCTCATCTGGCGGCACTGGGACAGCCCCCCCACGCCTGAACCCGGCACGGAACCAACCGAACCCCGCACCAGCAGCCCCAGCCACACACGGACGTGACCGAGGACGGGCTGCGCGACCGGCAGGGCCGCTTACGCCGGGCCCGGCGCGGTCTTCACTACCCGGCACGGCACGCTTATCGAGCCGCGCAACTTCGGCCGGAGCTTCGATCGCTGCATCGTCGCTGCCCGTGTCCCCCGGATCACCGTCCATGGCACCCGCACGACCTGCGCCTCGCTGCTAGCCGCGCTCGACGTCCATCCGCGTGTCGCCATGCGCATCCTGCGGCACAGCAAGATCGCCGTCACGATGGAGATCTACACGGAGGTCCCGTCCGATGCCACCCGGAACGCTCTCCGCAAGCTCGGCGACTGGCTCGCATGACGGTTGCTGCCGTTGTTGCTGCCGGAGGACCAAAAGAGGCCGGTCCCGTGATTCGGAACCGGCCGCTGAGCTGGGTGGGCGATACTGGGATCGAACCAGTGACCTCCTCGGTGTGAACGAGTGGCATGGTGGTCTATGCGGGTCGTTCACGCAGCTGAGAGAACTATACACGTCGTATCGGGTCGGTGCTGGCCGCATAGGTTGCTGTACTTTGCCGCTGTATTGAGTTCTCCACAGCTTCAAGGACACGCCTCCGACGCGCCACTCCGGTCGGCCCAAGCCGATCTCGCGGAAGATGCGTGGGACCTGCACGGAGAGCGTGAACGAACCGGGCGTGCCGCCATGGCGGCAGGGGATGATAGGGGCTCTCGTCGTAGCTGGTGGGCAGCCTGGCCCACTTCCTCTTGCGCAATAGCGCATCGTCGCGGGCCGCTGCCCGCCGCGCCGATGCCCTGAGCCCCACCGCAGCACGCACCCCGCCGTAACGCACCGTGGGTCATGCGCTCCGCGAGATGGCCGGACCGATCGTCTCGCACCAGGGGTACCAGTCGCCGGGCGAAAGGTCAGCTCAACGGACCGGAACGCCGCGCATTGTCCGGGTCGGCCCCTCCAGCGTCAAGGGCGCGTCCTTCGGTCGCGTCGCCAAGGCGATGGGCGCAAGCGCCCACCCCTGAGTACGCCCGGCATGGGCGATCGATTGGGGGTGAAAGTCCCCTGGAGGAAGAGGTGGTGCTAACTCCGAGCCGGAGGCAACTGCGTCGTCGTGAGGCGGGGTGGGAAGGAAGCCCGAGGCGAAACCCTGCACCGAGGAACACGAACCGCGTACAAGGCGGGGCGATCTGGGTGAGCCTGCTCAAGAAGGTAAAGCCCGTCATCACCGACAGGGTCGTCACGTAAACGCGGCGGGCGTAGGGGGAAAGTGGTCGTTCTTATCCGGGGAGGTCTGCCCGGGTGCCGGTTGTGCTGTCGTGTCGCCGCGCCGGCGGCTCCGGCTGTGAGGCGGGAGCTGACCAGGCAGAAGTCAGCAGAGGTCGTAGTACCGGCCGGGATCAGGTAAGGGGCCGGGAAGGGCCGAACGTCAGGTGAGACGGAGGAATCGGGTTGCTCGTGCTGGTCGCGGTGATCGCAGCCATCCCGCGGACGCGGGCCAGCTGCCGGGAGGAGACGGTGAGTTCCGTTGAGCACCGCAGGTGAGCGTAGCGGCCGGCCGGCGCGCCCCGAGGATGCTGTCATCCCCGGCCTGGAGATTTCGCTGTGGGAGCGGCTGCTCTCGGCGGAGAATCTGGGCCGGGCGTTGAGGCGTGTCAGGGCCAACGGCGGCGCGCCCGGTGCGGACGGCATGACCACGGAGGAGCTTGTCCCGTGGCTGCGCGAGCACTGGGCGTCTGTCCGCCAGGCGCTGGACGCGGGCACGTACCGGCCCTCGCCGGTCCGCCGGGTGGTGATCCCCAAGCCCGGGGGCGGCGAGCGTTTGCTGGGGGTGCCTACCTGCCTGGACCGGCTGATTCAGCAGGCTATTGCGCAGGTGCTCACGCC
>JBAPYC010000552.1:0-5854 GCA_049284535.1 Streptosporangiaceae bacterium | reverse complement strand
AGCCTGGCAGCGGCCAGCCCAGCGAGGACGGCCAGCCCAGCGAGGACGGCCAGTCCAGCCGGGACGGCCAGCATGGCACGGGTGGTCAGGTTGCCGGCGACGGCAGCGACCCGGCCGATGGCGCGAGCGCGGCCGATGGCATCGCCCCGGCCACGCCTTCCGTCCCGCGGGCGGAGGTGCTGCGGCGGTGGGAGGCGCTGGAGCAGGCCATCGTGGCCCAGGCGGTCGAGCTGATGTCCGGGCCGGGCGGGCTGATCTCCTACATCCGCCGCGGCATGTTCGCCGGCCGCCTCGGCGGCCCCAGCATCCCGCTCGACGTCGGCTACAGCGAGACGATCCCGGCCGGGATCCGGCACGCGGTCCGGCTCCGCGACGGGCACTGCGCCTGGCCCGGCGGCTGCACCCAGCCCGCCCCGGCATGCCAGGTGCACCACACGACCCACAAGGCCCGCGGCGGCACGACATCACTGCAGGACTGCGTCCTGCTGTGCTTCTATCACCATCAGGTGGTGATCCACCGGCTGGGCTGGACCCTGGTCCTTAACCCCGACGGCACCACCACCGCCTGGAACAACGATCACACCAAGACCCTGCACAGCCACGGGCCACCGCCCAGCCGGGAATGAGGGCGGGGATCAGTCTGCCCGGGGCGGCACGTCGTCGAGCTTGGCCGAGTTGGACCAGTTTAGACCGCACCAGGGTGCCCATGCGGCGGCTGGGTGAGCGGGCGCCTGGAAGAGCAGTTGGGGCCGGACGAGGTGGTCGGATCGCCGCCATTTACCGCCTCGGAACTGCTGCACGGCGCGCACCGTGCCGTCCTGGAGTACCGGGCTCGCCGTGAGGCCTTCGTCGAGGCGGTCCTGGCCGCCTCTCCCTCCCCGCCCTCCGGCCTCCTCGCCGCTCGTGCGCACGCCAGCATCTGGGCCGGTCTCGCCGCTGCCGGCCAGGAAGTCGGGGCGCACGACCGGCTCAGCGCGGCGATCGCCATAACGGCCGGATGGCGCGTCGGAACAGCCAATATCCGCCACGTCGATCGCATCGCCGGCCTCGACATCGTGACCGTCACCTTCAACGGCTCACAGCGGGTGCACTGGCGGTCAGCGCAGGATCGCTAATCAACTTAGATGCAATGCCTTGGCCTCTGGCGGGGACGTCGGGCTCCAGGATGGCTGACACCACCGGGAGCGAGGCGCTTGACCCTCACGTCACGTCATGCCGCATAGTCGTTGCGTGGAAGAGCACCTGACCGTGGGACGCGTCGCCGAACTGGCCGGCGTAACCGTTCGCACGCTGCATCACTATGACGAGATCGGCCTCGTCCGGCCGTCGGCGCGGACCGCAGCCAGGTACCGGGCCTACTCGGCGCGCGACGTGGAACAGCTGCGGGAGGTGCTGTCCTACCGTCGGCTGGGCTTCGGGCTGCAGCAGATCGCGGACCTGGTTGACGACCCCGCCACCGACGCGGTCGCGCACCTGCACCGCCTGCGCGGCCTGCTGCTGGAGCAGCGGGATCGGGCCGACGCCATGGTGACCGCCATCGACAGGGAACTCAACGTACGGGCGAAGGGAATGGCAGTGACACCCGAGGAACAGCTGGGAATGTTCGGCGCGCGGTTGTATGACGCCATCGGGGGCGCGTACCCCGCGACGCGGCGCACCGAGCCTCGGATCGCCGCGCAGGTCTGGGATGCGCTCGGCGACGCGCGGACCGTGCTGAACGTCGGGGCCGGCACTGGCTCCTACGAACCGCCCGACCGCCACGTGACCGCAGTGGAGCCGTCGGCGGTCATGCGGGCGCTGCGCCCTGAGGGCTCGGCGCCGTGCGTGGCCGCCGCCGCGGAGAGCCTGCCATTCGAGGACCAGTCCTTCGACGCCGCCATGGCCTTCAGCACCGTCCCCCACTGGCAGGACCCGGTTGCCGGGCTGCGCGAGATGCGGCGCGTGGCCCGCCGCGTGGTGGTGTTCACCTACGACTCCAGCGAATTCGCCTGGCGCCGGCGGTTCTGGCTCACCCGTGACTACCTGCCTGAGGCCGCCGGCCTCGCCGACGCGGACTGGCTGCCCCGGCTGGCCGACGCGATCGGGGGCCGGGCGGAACCGGTGCTTATCCCGTGGGACTGCGCCGACGGCTTCCTCGAGGCATACTGGCGCCGGCCCGAGGCCTACCTGGAGGAACATGTGCGCCGGGCGTGTTCGGTGTGGACGCGGGTCGGACCGGAGGCCGAGCAGCGGGCCGTGCGCAGCCTGCGCGAGGATCTTGACTCGGGCCGGTGGGCCGAGCGCAATCGTGAACTCGTCGGCCTCGATGCGGCGGAGCTTGGCCTCCGCCTGCTCGTAGCCTGACCCCTGCCGCGACAGCCGTTCTCGGCACGAATGTGTGATTACTAGCTGACTGTATGACTACTAACTCGGCGGCTGCTTCCAGCCCGCCGGGGGCCTGGCGTTTTGGGCAATCCTCAGCTCGCGGGCAGCACGGTAAGCGCGAGCACTGCGGTGCGGTCTAGCCGGGGTGCGCCTAGTGAGCGAGGTCAGCGGAGCTCGCGGCGCACGAGCCAGCGGGGCTTGCCGCCACGCCGGCCGGCGCCCTGGCGGACACGCCTGAATCCGTGTGCCTCGAAGAGCTGGACGGTACCCACATATCCGCTGGTCTGGTCAATGCGGTCGCTGCCAGGGTCGACTGGGTAGCCCTCTAGCGCAATCGCGCCCATCGCGTGCGCGTGTCCGACCGCGCCATCCAGCAGCTGATGCATAAGCCCGCGGCGCCGGAAACCCGGCCGTACCACGAAGCAGACGACCGACCACGCGTCCTCGTCATCGACATGCGGGATCGTCCGGGAGTTGACCAGGGCGCGGTAGGTGGACTTCGGCGCGACCGAACACCAGCCTGCCACCTCATCATCGACATATGCCAGCACGCCGGGGCCCGGTTCGCTGGTGCACAGCGCCCGCATGAGCGCGATACGGCCAGGCATATCGAGGCTGGAATTGCGGTACACGACGCACACACATCCACGGCCGCCGGGCTTGCGCGGGACCATAAACGACGCGAAGTCATCCCAACGCCCGGTGGCAGGCAGCACCTCGATTCCCATGCGCCGAGGATAGGCCCGCGGCAAACCAGCAGACCTCGCCCCGCCGGTTTGGGCATGATGGCCGCTATGGGCATCAGTGACCGGCGGATCAAGCGCAAGATGAAGTACCCCGAGCGCGGCACGCTTCGTGTCACCGGGATCGCCGACGCGCGGCCGCCGCGGATCCTCGTCACCGGCGTCATCACGGCCCCTAGCATCCAGGCCACGACGGTCGAGTACAGCACGGAAGACCGGGATCGCTGGGCGGGAGTCGAGGAAGTGGCGGTCCTGGTCGACCGGTCCGACCCGGCCAGGTTCCTGGTCTTGTGGGACGAGCCGGTCGCCTCCACCACCTTCCAGCCGCCCTGGCCGCTGTCGGAGCGCATGTCGGCCTGGCTGGAGCAGTCGCTTGGCGAGTCGTTCGGGCCCGGCCACGAGGCAGAAGCCCTGGCGATGCGAGAGACCATCATCGAGGTACTCGCCGAGGACGGACCGAACGCGGTTACCAAGCAAGGCTGGCGGGTGTTTGCTCCCGTCGACGAGCCCGACGAAGGTGCCTTCCCGCAGGTTTCCTGGCCCGATGGCCAGTCCAGCCCGGGCCCCGTCACCGGCTAGCGTCGGCCCTGGCCAGCGCCGGCCCCGGCTAGCGCCGCCATCGGCCGCGGCTAGTGTCGCCGCGGGCGGCAGCGACCGCCGCTCAAGTACTTCGACCTCAAATGATTTGACATAGAAACACTTCCCGCGGAACACTGGCGCCGTGGACGAGATGAACCCCGGCCGTATCGCCGACGGTGCCTGCATCGTCCCGGGCGGCGACCAGGTTGTCCGAAGCGACGAGGCGGGCCGGGGCGACGATGCCGACGCCGGGCCGGGTGGGGGCCGGCCGCCGCAGGGCGGATGGATGTGGGGTGATCCCGAGGACGGGATCCCGCCTGACGCCCCGCTTTCACTGCTGCTGCTGGGAGCCTCCCGGGTGATGGGCGCTTTCTACGGGTCCACGGTCGCCCAGGCCGGGGTCCGGGTCAGCCCAGCCGGCCTGGGCGTGCTGCGGGTGCTGCTGGCAGGACATGACGGGCTCAAATCCAGCGATGTTGCCGCCCGGGGCTGGTCCTCGCCCGGGACGCTCACCTCCGTGGTCAACACCCTGGTCCGCGAGGGCTATGTGGAGCGAAGGGCCGATCTGGACGACCGGCGGGTGGTCCGTCTGTGGCTAACCGACGAGGGTCGCGCCGCCTGCGAGCGCTATTTCGAGGTGGCGGGCCCGCTGTGGCGGGACGCCTTTTCCTTCGTGCCACCAGAGGACGAGCCAGTGATCAGGAAGTTCTTCGTCGACATGATCGAGCAGTTCAGTGAGCGGATGAGGAAGGAGCGGGGGAAGTGATCCAGCCCGCCAGGCAAAGGTGTCAATCAAAGTTGACACTAATGGTTCGTCAACATAGGTTGACATCATGACCGGCGAAATCGCGATCCGGACCGAGGATCTGCGCAAGACCTACAAGTCGTCACGCGGGGACGTGCCCGCGGTCCGCGGCATCAACCTGAGCGTGCAGTCCGGCCAGTTCTTCGGCCTGCTGGGGCCGAACGGCGCGGGCAAGTCCACCACCATCGGCATGCTCACCACGCTGGTACTGCCCACCGGCGGCCGGGCCTGGGTGGCCGGCATGGACGTAGTGGCCGACCCGGTCGGGGTAAAGCGCCGGATCGGGGTGGTGACCCAGAACAACACCCTCGACATGCAGCTCACCGTGGCCGAGAACCTGGAGTTTCGCAGCCGGTTCTTCGGCCTGAGCCTGCGTGAGGCCTCGCGCCGCGCCGAGCAGCTGCTGGAGGTGTTCGGCCTGACAGACCGGCGCAAGGCCATGTCCACCGATCTTTCCGGCGGGCAGGCCAAGCGGCTGCTTATCGCCCGGGCCCTGGTACACCGGCCGGATGTGCTGTTCCTCGACGAGCCCACTGCGGGGCTCGACCCGCAGACCCGGGCCAATCTGTGGGACATCCTGCGGATTCTGCACGGCCAGGGCCAGACGATCCTGCTGACCACGCATTACATGGAAGAGGCCGAGGCGCTGTGCGAGCAGATCTCGGTGGTCGACCACGGTGAGGTACTCGCGTCGGGCACCGTGGACGGGCTCAAGGAGAGCGCGGGCGCGGAGACAGTCATCACGGTCCGCTACGACGGACTTGTGCCCGAGCTCTTCGCGGACAAGTCCGGGCTGAACGACCAGCCCGGCGTCAGCAAGGTCGAGACCGAGAACGACCACGTCCGGGTATTCACCCGCGAGCCCGACGGCGTGCTCGGCGAACTGGTCACGGCGGGCGCGGCGGCCGGCCTGGCCGTCACCGACGCGTCCATGCTCAAGCCGAGCCTGGAGACCGTGTTCCTTACTCTTACCGGACGGGAGTACCGCGAATGACGACGACCACGAGGAGGGCGCCTGAGGGGGGTACGGGGGGAGATCTTCCCCCCGTGACCGGGGGGTCCAGGGGAGTCGCCCCCCCGGACGTCTCTGCGCTGATCAACGACGCGCCCGAGCCGCGGCCGACGCTGCTGCGGACCTTCAGCGCGATGATGGCCCGCGAATTCCGGGTGCTCCGGCGCAACGCCATCGCCACCTTCACCCGCGCCATCATGCAGCCGCTGCTGTTCGTCTTCGTGTTCGCCTATGTGTTCCCGAAGATCGGCGGCGGCTTCATGCTCGGCGGCGGTGCCGCGGCCGCGGGATCTGGGGCCGCGGGCAGCATCAACTTCGCCACCATCCTGGTGCCCGGCCTGATGGCCTCCA
>JBAPYC010000551.1:0-4637 GCA_049284535.1 Streptosporangiaceae bacterium | reverse complement strand
ATGCAGGAGGTGGCGGGGATTTCCGGGGGCTCGGGTGGGTGGCTGACGAACCGCTCGGGGTGGGCGGCGTAGGCGGCGCGGAGGGTGGCGGCCCGTGCACGGCGGACCGCGGGAGCGCGTCCGTGGTGGAGGTCAGAGGGGGTGTGCAGGCCGATGCCGGAGTGCCGGTGGTCGTGGTTGTACCAGGCCACGAAGGCCTGGCAGTGCGCTCGTGCGGCTTCGATCGAGCTGAACCGGGACGGGAACCCGGGCCGGTATTTCAGGGTCTTGAACTGCGCCTCGGAGTACGGGTTGTCGTTGCTCACGTGCGGCCGGGAGTGGGACTCGATGACACCCAGGTCGGCGAGCAGGAATGTCACCGGCTTGGAGGTCATCGAGGAGCCGCGGTCGGCGTGGATGGTCAGCGTTCATGCTCGCCATGCGGCGACCCAGCCAGGTCCGCCGGCTGGTCCTCATGGAGTCGCTGCTCGGCGGCCTGCCCGGGGCAGAGAGATTCCTCGCCGCCGGGCCGCCTTGGTGGTTCGGCTTCCACGCTGTGCCCAGACTGGCCGAGACCGTCCTGGCGGGCCACGAGGGTGAGTACCTCGACTGGTTCCTGTGCACCGGAACCGCCGACGGTAGGGGAATCGACCAGGGTGTGCGCGACGCGTTTGTCCGGGCCTACCAGGGTACTGACGCGCTCCGCTGCGGGTTCTCCTACTACCGGGCCGGTCCGGTGAACGGCCAGCAGATCGCGGCTGCCGTCGGCATCGGACGTCTCGAGGTGCCGACGATGACCATTGGCGCCCGCCCGGTGGGCGGCAGCCTTTACCGCCAGCTCGAACCGATTACCGACCACCTCACCGGCCACGTCATCCCGGACTGCGGCCACATCATCCCCCTCGACCGCCCCGACGCCCTGCTCGACCTGCTCATCCCGTTTCTCTCATAGACGCCCGGTCGCGCTGACTCGCGGTTCACCACGGGACGGTGCCACAGCGGTCCTGGAAGGTGCCGGTTGGGCCGTCTTTGGGCAGGGTGGCGAGGCGCACGATTGCGTCCGTGCCCTCGGTCACTGTCTGGGTGCCGCGGTTGCTGTTGAAGTCGGTGCCGGTAAAGCCAGGGTCGGCCGCGTTCACCAGGATGCCGTCAAGCGCCCGCGCGTACTGCACAGTGAGCATCGTCAGCGCCGCCTTGGTGGCCGAGTAGACCGGCAGTATCACCGCGTCCTCCGCCGAGCCGGGTGTGAGGATACGGGCGAAGGACCCGACCCCGCTAGAGACGTTCACGATCCGTGGATGGTCCGAGACGCGCAGAAGCGGCAGGAACGCGTGGATGACCCGAATCGGGCCAAATACGTTAGGACACGGCCAAGAGTGCGCTTCACCGGTGACCGCCACCAGAATCGTGGTCGCCGCGTCAAGGAGACGCCGGCGGCGGGTGGGGCAGCGGGTGGGCGCCTTCTGCGCGAAGACCGTCGAAGATGATGGCGAGGTATCGCTGCCACAGGTCGGGCGGGGCGTCCGGCAGGTAGCTGGTGACGTAGTTAGGCGCGCACATCAGCAGGATGACATCCGTGCCGGTGACGTCGGCCCGCACGGTCCCGTGCGTGCGAGCCCGTTCGACGAGGGTGTCCACGGTCTGGTAGAGCCGCGCGCGGACCCGGGTGACCTCCGGGTTCAGCTCGCCGGCCTCCTGCAGGAACGACAGGTCACGTTGCTGCCGCTGATGTGCGGCGGCGGTGAGGAATTCCAGCAGTGCCGCGCCTGGATCCGCGGCTTGGAGCAGCCTTTCGCCGACCGCGTTGAGCGCGTCAATCCGGTCGAGGACTATCGCGGCAAGCAGGTCGTCCTTGGTGGCGAAGTGACGGAACACGGTGCCCTTCCCAACGCCGGCCCGGCGGGCGATGTCGGCCACCGAGGCGTCGAGGCCGTGCTCGGCGAACTCGTCCGCAGCCGCCGACAGAAGCAGTTCCCGGTTGCGGGCGGCGTCGGCACGCAACGGGCGCGTCGGGGTCATGTCGCCACCTTAGCAACTTGACCGCCCGGTCCGTTTACTGCTAGCTTCGGCGTCCGTAAGGTGACCGTACGGTCCGTTTAGGAGGAACAGATGAGGGCAGTTGTCACGACTGGCTACGGGCCACCCGAGGAGTACACGGTGGCCGACGTGCCGCTGCCCCGGCCCGGGCCAGGGCAGCTCCAGGTCCGGATCGCCGCCGCCTCGATCAACCCGGCGGACGTCCGGCTGCCCGGCGGCGACTTCCGCGACGTCGTGCCGCTGGCATTTCCGCACGTACCCGGCAACGACTTCGCCGGGACGGTCAGCGAGGTCGGCGCAGGCGTGACCGCCTACCAGGTAGGCGACGAGGTCTTCGGGCAGGCCTTGCCGCGGGTCCTGCGCGCGATGGCCGGCGCGGCCCGGCCGTCGCTGAGCACCGGTTCGCTGGCCGAGTATGCGGTCTTCGAGGCCGACACCCCGTTCCTGGCCCATCGCCCGGCCGGCCTCGGCATCGAGGAGGCGGCGGCCCTGCCCACCGTCGGGCTGACCGCACGGGCGCTGATGGCCACCGCCGGCGTGAAGCCCGGCGAAACCGTCCTGGTCATCGGCGCCACCGGCGGTGTGGGTACCGCCGTGCTCCCGCTGCTCGCGGCCGCGAGAGCCCGGGTGATCGCCACCGCGACCGCCGCCGATGACAGCATCCTGCGAGTTCTCGGCGCCGAGGAGACCATCGGATACGCGGAATCCGAGTACCCCTCCGGCGTCGACGTCGCGTTCAACCTGTCCCTCCCCAGCGACCGCCTGGCCGGAGTTGCGAGCGCCATCCGACCGGGGGGACGCCTCCTCACGATCACCTACCCCGTGCCGCAGCAGGAGTGGATCGGCCGCGACGACGTACGCCTGGATTTCGTGCTGGACATGGACGGCACTACCGGCGGGATGCGCGAGGTCGGCGCACTGGGAGCCAGCGGTGAGCTACCGGCCACCATCGGCCGCCGCTACGCCCTCGGCCAAGGCGCTCAGGCATGCGTCGACTTCGTCCGCCTGCACACTACCGGCAAGCTCGTCGTCACGATGTGAACCCCGGTCGGCGGCATTTCAGCTACGCGACCGCCCACCGGTGGCGGAGGGCCGCGGGGAAGAAGCGGCCGAAAACGCTGCCGGCGAAGTGGCCGCCCGCGATGATCGTGCGCTCGTCGTGGTAGCGCTCGAGCAGCGCCACTCGGGTTCTCGTGCCCTGGTCAGCGTCGGTATCGAACAGAAAGTTCCAGTGTGTCTCGCTGACCTGGGCCTGGGTGTGCATGACGTCACCGAGGATCAGCAGCCGCTGGTCGCTGTCAGGATCGGTGATCAACAGGCTGGTGTGCCCGGGTGAGTGTCCTGGGGTCGGCACGCTCTGTACTCCTGGGACGATCGATCTGCCGCGGGCCGGGAACTCGACCACGTCCGCCAGCGGCTTCTGTACGGCGTCCGGATCCGGGCCAATGAGCTCAGCGGTGCCCGCCCAGTGGTCCCATTCGACGCGATCAACCAGGTGGCGGGCGTCGGGGAAGGTGAGACCACGGACAGGTTCGTCGCGGGCGATGTTTGGCGCCGGGGCCACATTGCTGGTCCATCCGACATGGTCGTGGTGCAGGTGGGTAAAAACTACGGTGTCGATGTCCTGAGCATGGAGCCCCTCGCCGGCGAGGCTGTGCAGCAACCGACCGCCGATGAACGAGCCCATGCCCGGTATCTCGAAGTCGACCGCGCCGAGCCCGAGATCCACCAGCACGCGGTGCCCCGGTGTGCGGATGAAGAAAGACCCGATGCTGACCGGGAGGCGTCCGTCCGCATCGAGATACGGGGCGTAAACGGCCCAGCCATCCGGCTGGGAAGCTGGGAACAGCACCTCCGGGTTCAGGTGCGCTTCGCCGTCGGGCAAGTACGTAACGGTCGTGCCGCCGATAGTGAACTGGCTCTTCGGTGCTGGGTCGAGCATGGGTGGTCTCCCTCGTTGTGACGTTCTCCTTACTCACCATCGGTTAGCACTCGATCGTCGGCAAGTACTGACTTGCAAGTGCGTAGTAGAGGCCTGGCTGGCATTTGATGCTTTCTAATGGTTAGCTGAGCCTGTGTCTAGCGATGTCGTGCCCCGTCCTCGCCCCGGCAGCCGCCGTCCTGCTCGTGCTCGGCTAGCCGACGGCCACCTGGCAAATGTCTACAGCGCCGCCTGCCCGTCCCGGCAAGCTCTGGATCGGCTGGCCGACAAGTGGAGCGTCCTGCTGATCGGCAGTCTCGAAGACGGGCCGAGACGCTTCGGGCAATTGCGCGACCAGATCGATGGGATAAGCGAGAAAATGCTCACCCAGACCCTGCGCAGCCTCGAACGGGATGGCCTGATCACCCGCTACCCAGAGCCCGACAGAACCGTGACTTACTGCCTCACATCCTTGGGCCGAACCTTGCGTGAGCCGATGACGGCGATCCGGGCCTGGGCTGAGCGCTACGTCAATGACGTCGAGCGAGCCCGCGCGGCAGCAGACCGGCAGAGCCGGTCAGCATCCATCACCACTGGCATCGCCCGCGGCGAATCCGGCCATGAGGGGGAGTACAGGGCATAAGACGGCTCGGAGCCGGGGCTGGCTTTGGTTCCGCAGCTGGTCGAGCACGTGGGCAGT
>JBAPYC010000550.1:0-2444 GCA_049284535.1 Streptosporangiaceae bacterium | reverse complement strand
CTCTCGGGTAGCACTAGCAACCCCAGAGCGGCATCCACGCCTTAAAAACCCCGCACTCAGCCGCCGATGGCGTCCAGTTCGGCGATCGCGTCGGCCGGCAGGTCCAGGTCCGCGGCGGCGATGTTCTCGCGCAGGTGCGCCAGGGTCGAGGTACCGGGGATGAGGACGATCGTGGGGGAGTGCTGCAGCAGCCAGGCCAGGGCAACCTGCTGTGCCGAAGTTCCCAGGCGGTCCGCCACCCGGTCAAGCTCCCCGGACTGCAGCGGGGTGAAGCCACCCAGCGGGAAGAACGGCGCATAGGCGATGTTCTCCTGCGCGCACCGGTCGACCAGGGCGTCGTCCTCCCGCTGAGCCAGGTTGTACAGGTTCTGCACGGTGACCACCGGCGCGATGCCGCGGGCTTCGATGACCTGGTCCTGCGAGGCGGCACTGATCCCGAGGTGACGGATCAGCCCCTCCTTCTGCAGCTCGGCCAGCGCGGTGAACGGCTCGGCCACGGACTCCCGCCCGGTGCCCTCGGCGGACAGCCGCAGGTTGACCACGTCCAGGGTGTCCAGGCCCAGATGCTCCAGGTTGTCCTGAACCTGGGTCCGCAGGCTCGCGGGCTCGAGTGCGGTATGCCAGCTGCCGTCCGGGCCCCGGCGGGCGCCGACCTTGGTCACGATGCGCAGACCGGCCGGGTAGGGATGCAGCGCCTCCCTGATGAGCTCGTTGACCACCACCGGACCGTAGAAATCGGCGGTGTCGATATGCGTGATGCCGCGCTCGACCGCCTCGCGCAGCACCGCGATCGCCTGGTCGCGGTCGCGGGGCGGGCCAGTCACGCGCGGCCCGGCCAGCTGCATGGCCCCGTAGCCCATCCGGCTGATAGTCAGGTCGCTCGCGAGCGTGAGGTTCCCGCCGCCAGGATGCTCAGTCATATGTAGCCTTCCTGCCAAATCCACATCTCCAACGGTGGAGTTGGTATTTTGACGCTAGCATCAAGCAACTACAACCGCAACGTTTCGGTTGGATATGAAGGCGGCATCATGGCGTGGGATACCGAGGGGACGCGGCGGCGCCTGCAGGAGGCGGCCACGGTCGAGTTCGCCGAGCACGGCCCGGATGGGACGACCATGTCCCGCATCGCCGAACGGGCCGGGATCAACAAGGAGCGCCTGTATAAGTACTTCGGCGACAAGGAGGCGCTGTTCGAGACGGTCCTCACCGCCGAGCTGGCCAAGCTCTCCGCGTCGGTGACGCCGCCCGAGGGCGGAATGGAGGAGATCGGCGAGTTCGCCGGGCGCACCTTCGACTACTACGCCGAGCATCCCGAGCTGGCCCGGCTGCTGCTGTGGGAAGCCCTGTCCGGCGGGCCTGTCGCCGACGAGGCCGCTCGCACTGCCCACTACCGGCGCAAGGCCACCCTCTACGCGCAGGCTCAGTCCGGCGGCGTGCTTGACGGCGGCATCGACCCGGATCATCTGGTCCTGCTCATCATCGGCCTGGCCGCTTGGTGGTTCTCGGTGCCGCAGCTGGCCCGCATGCTCACCGGTGCCGACGACGGCGACCCGGCCGAGCATGCCCGGCGTCGGGCCACCGTGGTCCGGGCCGCGCAGCGGCTGGCCGGTTCGCACGGACCGGACCCGGCCGGTGACTACGCGAAGTAATCTATGCAGGCCAGAGCCTTGACGTAACCGTAACTATGTTCGATAATTAGCGAGATGGGGACCGCTCTTGCGGACATCGGACGGAAACCTGCGGCTTGGCCTGGGGTATCTGAGGATCGCGAAAATCCCGTAACCGGGACGCCCGGGCTCCTCCCGGCACCAGGCGCCGTGGGAACCGGAACCGGGACGCTGCCGGTACTGCCAGCGCTACGCGAGCTGCTGCCGCGAGGCGGGCTGGCCCGCGGGTCGGTCGTGGCTGCGGCCGAGTTCGGCCTGCTCTGCCTGGCGCTCGCGGCCGGCGCGTCGGCCGACGGGGCATGGTGCGCGATGGCCGGTGTCCCCGAAGCCGGGGTAGTGGCGGCCGCGGGCCTCGGCCTGGTCCCCGAGCGGACCCTGCTGGTCCCCGACCCCGGGACGGGCTGGCCGCAGGTGGTGGCGTCGCTGCTCGACGGGTGCGAGCTGGTCCTGCTGCGCCCGCCCGGGCCCGTCCCGGCCCAGATCCGCCAGCGCCTGGAGGCGACGCTGCGGCGCGGGCGCGGCGTGCTGGTCGTGGCCGGGGACTGGCCGAGAGCCCAGGTACGGCTCCGGGTACTCCGGCGGCGCTGGACCGGGCTGGGGGATGGGCACGGGCGGCTGCGCGCGTGCTGCGCCGAGGTGATGGCCGACGGCCGGGGTGGGGCCGCCGTCACCAGGACCCGGTGGCTCTGGCTGCCCGCCGAGGACGGCCGCCTCACCCCGGCCGAACCCGCTGACCTGCCCGCCGGCCTGCCCCTGGACCCGCCGGCGCGCCTGAAC
>JBAPYC010000549.1:0-3362 GCA_049284535.1 Streptosporangiaceae bacterium | reverse complement strand
CGGCGCGGCGGGCGGCGGCACAGCGGGCGGAGCGGGCGGAGCAGGCGGCGCTGGCCCGGTTCGCGGCCTCGGCTCAGCTGGCCGACGTGCCGAAGCAGTATCTGACCTCGTACCGGGCCGCGGCCCGGACGTGCCCGGGGCTGTCCTGGACGGTGCTGGCCGGGATCGGCACGATCGAGTCGGACAACGGCCGCTCTGCCGCGCGGGGTGTGCACTCGGGCACGAATCCCAAGGGCGCCGAGGGGCCGATGCAGTTCGAGCCGGGCACGTTCGCCGAGTACAAGGTGCGGATGGACCAGTCGCGCAAGCTCACCCCGTATGACCCGATGGACGCCATCTATAGCGCGGCCCGGATGCTGTGCGCTAACGGCGCCGGGTCGGCCGAGGGGCTGCACGGCGCGATCTTCGCCTACAACCACGCCTGCTGGTACGTCCAGGACGTGCTGACCATCGCGTCCCGTTACGCCACCCAGGCCCGGCCCAAGCCGGAAATGAAGCCCAGGTCCAAGCACCAGCGCAGGCGCAAGCCGCATGCGAAGAAGGAGAAAACCAAGGCCGCCCGGACGCGGAAGAAACGGCCTGCGCGGCGGCACCCCGGGGGCCAGGGCGGGAGCCAGCCTGCGGGCGCATGCTGACGCCGGGTACGCGGGACGGGAGCCAGCCTGCGGGCGCGTGCTGGGGGCGGGTACGCGGGGCGGGGGGCCCGCCTGCGGGCTCGTGCTGACGCCGGGGACGCGAGGTATGGTCGGTTTCATGGCGATCAACCAGCGCAAGGTCCTGATCCTGGCCGCCGACGACTTCGAGGACATGGAGCTGCTGTATCCGCAGTACCGCCTCATCGAGGAAGACGTGGCGGTGACTGTGGCGGGGCTGGACGCACAGCCCGTTCGGGGTAAAAAAGGGCATGGGCCGGTCAGCGTGGACACCACCGTTGACCAGGTGACCGCGGACGGTTTTGACGCCCTGGTCATCCCGGGCGGGTTCGCGCCGGACAAGCTGCGGCGGTCGCAGGCCGTCCTCGGCCTGGTGCAGGCGTTTGACGCGGCCGGAAAGCCGATCGCGTTCATCTGTCACGCGGGCTGGGTGCCGATCTCCGCGAAGATCATCAAGGGCCGCCGGGCCACCAGCGTGGGGGCCATCCGCGACGACATGGTCAACGCGGGCGCCGACTGGGTCGACGAGGCCGCCGTGGTCGACGGCAACCTGATCTCGGCCCGCACCCCGGCCGACCTCGGCCCCTGGATGAAGGCGCTGCTCAAGGCGCTGGCCATCGGCTAGGGGCCCCCGTGGCCACGGTGATCGAAGACGAGGAGGTCCGCGCCGCCCGGCTGCTGGAAGCGCAGGCCAAGGCGGTCGAGCTGTTCGCCGCGATCGAGCCGCGCGGCCTGATCAGGCCGGGCGTCCGGGAGACCGAGGCGAGCAAGGCTATCCGGGACCTGGCCGCGGAGATGTTCGGGGTGAGCCGGCACTGGCACAAGCGGATCGTGCGAGCCGGGCCGAACACCCTGCAGCCGTACAAGGAAAACCCGCCGGATCGCGAGATCACCGCCGACGACATCGTGTTCTGCGACTTCGGGCCCATCTTCGAGCAGTGGGAGGCCGACTTCGGGCGGACCTACGTGCTCGGCGACGACCCGGTCAAGCTACGGCTCCGCGACGACCTGCCGGTCATGTTCGACGCCGGGCGCCGGCACTTCACCGAGCACCCGGACATCACCGGCGCGCAGCTGTACGCCCACATGACCGGCCTGGCCCGCGCGGCAGGCTGGGAGTTCGGCGGATCGATCGCCGGGCACCTGGTCGGGCAGTTCCCGCACGAGAAGATCAGCGGGGCGGCGATCGCTTCCTACATCGCGCCGCGCAGTAACGGGCGGATGCGCCGGCACGACGCCAACGGCCAGGTCTGCCACTGGATCCTCGAGGTCCACCTGGTCGACCGGGAGCGGCAGATCGGCGGCTTCTACGAGCAGCTGCTGGACCTATAGGCCAGGCCCTCGGCCCTCGGGCCTAGGCCCTCAGCCGGGGGGCTGGTGGCCGCCGGCGGCCAGCGCGACGGCCAGCGCGGTCACGGCCGCGTCCACCGCCACCCGGGCGGTCAGGGCGTGCGTGTGAGCCCGGTCGAGCTCCCCGAGGGCGATGCAGTCAAAGGCGACCTGGGCGTCGTGCTCGGCGGCCTGGAGTTCCCGGGCGGCTTCGGCCAGCTCGGGGACACTGCGTTCCGGCTCCTCGAGCACGGGGTGGCCGCTGTCGGTCTCTGGCTCGATCATTTCGGGCACTACCTCCCTGTTTGTGATTTGCGAGCTTGACCAAGCGTGGGGGTTGGCAAGCCTACCCAGCGGATCCGGCCTCATGTGTCGCCGCGCGGCGCAGTTCGTTCGCGAGCGCTGCGGCTGGTTGCGCTGCGGCCGGCTGCGCTGCGGTAGGTTCGGGGCATGTGCCGCTTGTTCGGTCTGACCGCGGGCACGCAGCGGGTCCGCGCGACGTTCTGGCTGCTGGATGCGCCCGACTCACTGCAGGCGCAGAGCCATCGCAACGCCGACGGCAGCGGGATCGGCTTCTTCGACACGGCCGGCGAACCGGTCATCGACAAGCAGCCCGAGCCGGCCTACCGCGACCAGGAGTTCACGCACGAGGCCAAACAGGCTGAGTCGTCGGTGTTCATCGCCCATGTCAGGTGGGCGTCGACAGGGGGCCGGACGGTGCTTAATACCCATCCGTTCGGCATGGATGGGCGTCTCATGGCCCACAACGGCGGCTTTGGCGAGCTGCCCCGGCTGGATGCCCAGCTCGGCCGCTATCGCGACCTGGTGCTGGGCGACACCGACTCCGAGCGGTACTTCGCGCTGATCACCCAGCAGGCCGACGAGCACGGCGGCGACGTTGGGGCCGGCATAGCGGCCGCGGCCAGCTGGATCGCGGACCGGCTGCCGGTGTCATCGCTGAACGCCATCGTGACGGCGCCGGGCGAGCTGTGGGCGCTGCGCTATCCGGGCCAGCACGCGCTGCACATCCTCGAGCGCCCGGCCGGGCCGGGAGACACCCCCTCCCCCGGCATGCACGTGCGCAGCAGCACGTCCTCGATGCACGTCCCCGAGCTGGAGAACGTCGCCTCGGTGGTGGTGGCGTCCGAGCAGCTGGACGGGGAGAGCGGCTGGCGGATGCTGGCGCCGGGCGAGCTCGTGCACGTCGGGCCGGACCTGCGGGTGCATTCGCAGATTGTCATCGACCGGCCGCCGGCTCAGCTGGAGCCGCTGCCGCAAGGTAATCCGAACATCGACACGTGACCTTAGGGCAGGGGCAGGAGCGCCGCGCCCGTAGCGCGCCAGCCGGCCACCAGCGCGCCCAGGGCGTCGGCCCACAGG
>JBAPYC010000548.1:0-2249 GCA_049284535.1 Streptosporangiaceae bacterium | reverse complement strand
CACCGACGATCCCGGCCCGAATGCGATCAGTCACTTGTCCTTCCCCTCGGCATGCGCGGCGCTGCGCGCCTCGAGCGAATGCGGGAGGGCGGCCTGGCGGCGGAACTGGTGCCGCTCCCGGTTGGGTTCGCGCCGGCACTCGTATTCGCTGGCGCTCAGGGGAGCGGCCCCGAAGACGGCGCCCGTCAGGGAGGGGCTTTCCTTGCGGAGAGTGCGGGCGTAGGCGGCGCCAGTCAGTCTGCTGCCGACGATGACGACATCCACCTGTGCAGGCAAGGGCCGGTCCACTGCAGTCCCCTCCGCGGATGTTTACTGCTACGGGACCCTGTTGGTGCCCAAGCGTTTCCGCTAAGATAAGTTCATTACGAACATAAGTCAATAGGTTCGTTACGAACATAAGTCAAGGTTTCGAGATGTGAAGGAGATCCAGTGCAGCCGTCTTTGTCTGCACAGGAAGTTCTCGTGCTAGCCCAGCTGGTCGATCTGGTGCGGACGGGGAGAGCCACCACTCGTCCCGAGCTTGAGGCAGTGACCGGGCTGGGGCGGAAGGTTGTGACCGAGCGACTGCGGGATGCGCTGTCCCTGGGAATACTCGTCGAGGGAGAACTGGCGCCGTCGGCGGGAGGCCGAGCACCGCGAAGGGTGCGGCTTCGCAGTGACGCCGGCCTGATCCTCGCCGCGTCGCTGGGGACAGGCGAATGCACTGCCGGGCTGGCCACCCTAGACGGCCAGTTGCTCGCCAGCCGGCATATCACCTGTGATGTTGGCGAGGGACCCGGCCCGGTGCTCGAGCAGATGGACGCACTGTTCGCCGACCTGCTGCACCGACAGGCCCGCGGCCGTGACCTGTGGGGCATCGGGATCGGCATTCCGGGGCCGGTGGACTTCCAGACGGGCCGCATTGTTGACCCGCCAATCATGCCGGGGTGGGACGGGTTCGACGTCCGGGCCTGGTTCCGTGACCGTTATGACGCGCCCATCTGGGTGGATAACGATGTGAACCTCATGGCCCTCGCTGAGTGGCACCGCGGCGAGCCCCGCGAAGGTCGTGACCTGCTCTATGTGAAAGTGGGCACGGGGATCGGCAGCGGGCTGGTGTCCCAGGGAATACTGCATCGTGGTGACACCGGTGCGGCCGGAGACATCGGGCACGTGCGCATCACGGATGACCCCTCCATCCGGTGCCAATGCGGCAAGACCGGCTGTCTGGAGGCTGCCGCCGGGGGCTGGGCCGTGGCGCGGCGGCTAACCGACGCCGCGCTCCGCGGGGAAAGCAAGCTTCTCGCCAGGCAGTTGGGCGGCCGCGAGAAACTAAGCCCCCAAGACGTTGGTGAAGCCGCCGCTGCGGGTGACCTGCTGGCCCGCGCCGCTCTGCGGGAGTCCGCGATCGCCGTCGGCGGGACGGTCGCCAACGTCGTCAACTTCGCCAACCCGGGCGTCCTTGTCCTCGGTGGCGGCGTGTTGCGGAACGAGGACGAATTCTTCCCGCTATTCCGGCGTACCGTACTGGAGCGGGGGATCCAGCTGGCCACCCAGCGGCTGTCGATCCGCACATCGTCAATGTCCTTCACCGAAGGCATAACCGGAGCCGCCCTGCTGGCAGTGGAGCGGCTTTTCCGACGAGACGCACTGCCCATCTGGGTCGCATCCGGCAGTCCGCGCGGGTCGGCGCTGCGCTTGCACCAGCCCTTGGCTCTCCTCGGCCCTTGACTTAAGTTCGGATTGCACGCAACTCGCTATGCTTGCGCCATGGCACAGCTGGCGATCAAGGCTTCTGAGGGCAGGAGTCGGCGCCCCGGTCGGCGACAATCGCCACCGGAACCACGGTCCGCAATCCCGGAGGGCCGTGGCCGCTTCCTCGGTTAGGGAAACGACCCAGGCGCGCTCGACTTCGCACAGCTGCACGCGGGATGGGCGGACAAGCTCGCGCGGACCCTCGGCGTCCCGCTGGCTTCGGTCGCCCCGTCGGTATGGCACGCCGACGCTGATCGCGCCGCCACGGACCCGCGAGACGCGGAAGATGCCCGCGCGGAGCCTGTCGAGCTCGAGCTGAGCCGAGCGGCGCAAAAGGCGGTGGCCCTGGCCCAGCAGGAGAAGAGCACCTGGACCCGTGCGGACCTGATCAAGTACCTCGGACGCGTCCTGCCCCGGTCGGGACAGAATCCGGCCGCGGCCGCCCAGGTGCTGGAGGAGCTGGCGGACCGCGCGCTGCGTTCGGAGTTCGAGCCGGTGCTGTGCCTGGAGGCGCC
>JBAPYC010000547.1:0-9097 GCA_049284535.1 Streptosporangiaceae bacterium | reverse complement strand
CGTCAGCGACCAGCACCCGCGCGGGCAGGCCAGCGCCCGCCCCGGTGCTGGCCGCTTGCGCCGGGAGATCTGTGTCATACCCCGGCGTGAACTCCTCCTGCCCGGGGCCCGGGCCCGTGCCGTCGTCACCGTCCGGCACGGTGCCGGGCAGCCAGCGCAGGGCTTCGGCGACAAAGGGGTCGGCGGTGGCCGACACCGTCGCGATGTGGCCGGCTGGGACGAGTGCACCCGCGGCCAGGTGAGCGTGCCCGAAGGGCAGGCGGATGGTGAACGTGGTGCCCGCGCCCTCGGTGCTGGACGCGGTGATGGTGCCGCCGTGCAGCTGGATGAGTTCCTGGACCAGGGCCAGGCCGATGCCGCTGCCCTCGTTGGACCGGGAGCGGGCGTTCTCGATGCGGTGGAACCGCTCGAACAACCGCGGCATCTCCTGCTCGGGGACGCCGATGCCGGTATCGGCGACCTCGACGACCGCCTCGCCGCCCTCGGCGCGGGTGGCGATCCGGATGGAGCCGTCGAAGGTGAACTTCAGCGCGTTATTGAGCAGGTTCAGCACCACCTTCTCCCACATGCCGAGGTCGAGGTAGACCGGCTCGGGCAGCGGGGGGCAGTCCACCTCGAAGGCCAGGCCGGCGCGGTCGATGGCGGAGCGGAAGACACTGGCCAGCTCGGCGGTCACCTGCGCGATGTCGGCCGGCTCGTAGCTCGCCTGCATGCGCCCGGCCTCAATGCGGGAGAAGTCCAGCAGCGCGTTGACCAGCTTGCCCAGGCGCAGGCCGTTGCGGCTGATGACCTCCAGCTCCTCGCGCGCCTGCGGGCCGGCGTCCGCCAGCAGGCGCTGCAGTTCCTGCACCGGTCCCATGATCAGGGTCAGCGGGGTGCGGAACTCGTGACTGATGTTGGAGAAGAACGTGGTCTTGGCGCGGTCCAGTTCGGCGAGCTCCTCCGCGCGGCGCTGCTGGTCCTGGTAGCTGCGTGCGCTGGCGATCCCCGCCGCGAGGTGCCCGGCGACCAGGACGACGAACGCGCGGTAGCCCTCGTCCACAGGCCGGTACCGGTTCAGGGCTCCCACCAGGAACCCGTGCGGGGCGCCGCCCTGCTGGGCCAGCGGTGCTATCAGCGCCCGGACGGGCGGCTCGCTCCAGTCCCCGGCCGGCAGGGCGGGGAACCGGGTGCTGTCGAGGTCCACCAGCGTGGATTCGCCCCGCAGCAGCGCCGCCGCGGGCCAGACCGCATCCGGGTCCTTGACCGCGAGCTCGGCCGGGGCGGCTGGGTGCCCGGCGCCGATCCCGGTGCGCCCGGCCAGCCGGGCGACGGCGCCGTCGTTGCTGAACAGGTAGGTCAGGGTGAAAGGCAGGTCCCGGCGGTTGCGGTCCAGCTGCCGGCCGGCGAACTCCAGCGTCTCGGCCTCGGTGCGCACAACGCTGGGGTCGGAGCCCAGGTCGCGCAAGGTCGCCATCCGGCGCTCGCCGATGACGCGTTCGGTGTCCTCGCTGACCACGCACAGCATCCCGACCACGGCGCCCGCGTCGTTGCGCAGCGGGCTGTAGGAGAAGGTGTGGTAGGTCTCCTCCGGGTAGCCAGACCGCTCCAGGAACAGCAGCAGCGCCTCATCCCAGGTCGCCGTGCCCGTGGCCAGCACGGTGTCGATGCGCGGGCCGATGTCGTGCCAGATCTCCTCCCACACCTCGCTGGCAGGCCGGCCCAGTGCCCACGGGTACTTGCGGCCCAGGGTGTGCCGGTAGGCGGCGTTGCAGAAGAACGTCAGCTGCGGGCCCCAGGCCATCCACATCGAAAAGCGGGACGACAGCAGGATGTGCACCGCGGTCTGCAGGCTCTGCGGCCAGGAGCCGGCCGGCCCGAGCGGGGTCTGCGCCCAGTCCACGGCGGCCAGGTCGCGGCCGACCTCCTGGTCGGCGGCGAACTCTCCGGCCGCCCCCGGCCCCGGCTCGGCATCTGCCGCGAGCGTCACCGGCTCTCCTCTCCGTCACGCCCCGGAACTCCGCTTACCTCGTCCACCGCTCACCAGAGCAAAGACGTAAACGTACGATAGCCCGCACCGCCGGCGACGGTACGCCAGAGCGGCCGCCGGCCTGGCCTTCAGAGCAGGAGTTTCATTCCCTCGTGGGTGGCGGCGAAGCCGAGCCGTTCATAGAAGCGGTGGGCGGAGGGACGGGATTTGTCGGTAGTCAGCTGCACGAGCGCGCATTGCCGCCGCCGGGATTCATTGATAGCCCAGGTGCACAGGGCGGCGCCGAGGCCGCGGTTACGGTAGGCCGCATCGACCCGGACGGCTTCGATCTGCGCCCGCAGGGCACCGCGGCGGGCGAGGCCGGGCAAAAAGGACAGCTGCATCGTGGCTGCGATGTCGGGGCCGGCTTGCGCGACGATCAGCAGATGCGCCGGGTCGCGGTCGATGGCCTCGAAGGCCGCCTGATAGGCGGCCAGGTCCTCGGCGCAGCCAATGCCGTCCCTGGTCGCACCGAGCTGGTCAGCGGCCAGCAGGCCCACGATCACGGGAACATCGCTGGCCTGCGCGCGCCGCAGCGCGACACGAGCTGGACCCAGGTCTAGCGTTCCGAGGATCTCCACCTGCCCAGTCTGCCTGCGAACCGCAGCGGTCAGGCGGGCAGGTGCCGGTGTGCCAGCCGGGACACCAGCGGTGCTGGCTAGGCTAGGACGTAACCAGCGGCCTGCCTGTACCCAAGTCGAACTGGGCGCACCCGCTGGACACCGGCCCGTTCGAGGCGTTTGGGGTGACCTGCGGCGTGAGCTTCACCTACGGTCGTGTGGCCCTAGCATGACCGGCCACCCGGTAACTGCCGACCTGGCCTATGGCCGAGCCGGGCTGACCGTGCGGCTGCCGGCCGGGCAGACGACGGTGATCAGCCCCGAGCACCGGCCGGCCACGGCCGACCCGGTCGGCGTGCTGCGCCAGGCCCTGCAGCAACCCGTGGCCGGGCCGCCGCTGCGCGCGCTGGTCCAGCCCGGACAGACCATCGCTATCTCGATCTGTGATATCACCCGGCCGCAGCCACGCCAGGCGATGATCGAGACCATCTTGGATGAGCTGTCGGGCCTGGCCCGGCCCGACGACGTCACGCTCCTGATCGCGACTGGGACGCACCGTGCCTGCTCACCGGCCGAGCTGCGGGAGATGCTCGGAGAGCACCTCGCAGCCACCATGCGGGTGGTGAATCATGACGGCCGCGACCGCAGCACCCTGGCCTGGTGCGGCGAGCACGGAGACCAGGTGCCGGTCTGGCTGAACCGGCGCTGGGCCGAGGCGGACGTGCGGATCACCACGGGATTCGTGGAACCGCATTTCTTCGCCGGGTTCAGCGGCGGGCCGAAGATGGTGGCACCCGGCCTGGCCGGCCTGGAAACGGTGCTGACCTTGCACGATGCCCGGCGGATCGGGAGCCCCAAGGCGACATGGGGCATCTGCACCGGCAACCCGGTGCACGACGACGTCCGGGCAATCGCCGCCGCGACCGGAGTCACCTTCGGTCTCGACGTGGCCCTGAACCGGGAGAAGCAGATCGTGGCCGCGTTCGGCGGGGAACTCCTGGCCATGCACGCCGCGGCCCGGTCCTTCGCCCGCGTCACCGCGATGCGGCCAGTCCGCCGCCTATTCGACGTCGTGGTGACGACCAACTCCGGCTACCCCCTGGACCAGAACCTCTATCAGGCTGTCAAAGGCATGTCCGCGGCGGCCGGCGTGGTCCGGCCAGGTGGCCTGATCATCTGCGCGGCCGAATGCGCCGACGGCTTCCCCGACCACGGTTCCTTCCGCCAGGTGCTGGCGTCCGCGGCCACGCCTGCCGGGCTGCTGGCGTCGATCGCCGCGCGGCCACGCACGATTCCGGACCAGTGGCAGGTCCAGGTCCTGGCCCGCGTGCTGAGCCGGGCCCGCGTCGGCGTCCATAACGCAACGCTGACCGACGCCGACCTGCGCAGCGCGCACATGTTCGCGGTACCTGACATCGAGGCGGCGGTCCGGGCCGAGCTGGCCGCGATCGGTCCTGAGGCCCGGGTCTGTGTGCTGCCCGAGGGCCCGCAGACCATCCCGTACCTGAGCCAGGACGGGGACGACCCGCATGAGTAACCTCGGGATGCAGATCGGATCGTGCTGGAGGACAGATGGCTGACGCCGCGCCTGTCGTGCTTATCACCGGTGCCACCTCTGGGCTGGGCCGTTACCTGGCCGGGCAGCTTGCCGGTTCCGGCTGGCAGGTCCTGGCCCACGGGCGCGATCCGGCGCGCGTGGCGGACCTTTCCGCGGAGCTTGGCGGCGAGGCCCGGGGTTACGTCGCTGATCTGGCCTCGCTCGGCGACGTGCGGCAACTCGCGGATGCGGTCCGTGCGCAGGTGCCGCGGCTCGATGTGCTGGTGAACAACGCGGGGATCGGTTTCGGCGCGCCGGGGGAGGGGCGGCAGGTAAGCGCGGACGGCCACGAGCTGCGGTTCGCCGTCAACTATCTCGCGCCGGTGCTGCTGACCAGGCTGCTCGTGCCGCTGCTGACCGCATCGGCGCCGTCCAGGATTGTCAACGTGGGCTCGGGCGGTCAGGTCCCGTTCGACCCCGCCGATGCTGAGTTCGAGGCCGGGTACAGCGGCGTGGACGCTTACCGCAGGTCCAAGCTCGCGCTCGCCGCGTTCACCTTCGACCTGGCCGGCGAGCTTGCCGCGGCTCAGGTCACGGTGAACTGCCTGCACCCGGCGACCTTCATGAACACCGCGATGGTCGAGCTCGGCGGCATCACCCCGGTCTCCACGGTCGAGCAGGGCGGCGAGGCGACCATGCGGCTCATCACTGACCCGGCGCTGGATGGTGTCACCGGGCAGTTCTTCGACGGGCTCAGAACCGCGCGTGCCCTGCCCCTGGCCTACGACCGGCAGTTCCGCACGCAGCTCGGCGAGGTGACGGACCAGATGCTCAGCCAGGGGCAGTAATTGGCCTGCGCGCGAGGACAAGCCGGTACCGCGGGCTGCCATCCTCGCGCCGGCCTAGAGCCGTCAGGGGGAGGGCCGTCACGCTGAATCCGGAGGCGGTCAGGTCGTCGCGGACCGCGTGCAGCGGGCAGGTGCGGTAGTACATGACGAACGGGGGACGCCACAGGGCATTGCGGACCCGCATGGCCAGGTCGAACCCGAGCAGTGCCCAGTACCAGCGTGAGGTGATGGGCGGCGGCGCGCCGATCGGGAAGGCGAAAACCCCGCCGGGCCGCAGCGCGCGATACACGCCGGCGAACAGCCCGGGCCGTTCGGCAGGCAGGAAGTGCCCGAGCGCCCCGAAGCTGACCGCCAGGTCGAAGGCCCCGGCAAAGGGCAGGGCCCGGACGTCGGCCCGTACCCACGTGGCGCCGGGGTGCGCACGGCGCGCCTGCGCGAGCATGCCGGTGCTGAAGTCGACGCCCGTGACCGGTCCCTGGCACAGGGATTCCAGGACGCCCATGCCCGCGCCAGTGCCGCAGCACACGTCCAGTCCCAGGCCGAACGGGCCGAGCGAACCCAGCGCGCCCACGGTCGCCTCGAGCACGACATCGGGGGTGCGGAAAGACGTGTGGTCGAACTTCGGGGCGAGCAGGTCGTAGCCGCCCTCGACCGAGGACAGCGCCTGCACCGCCAGTTCACGCACAGTCGGGCCTTGACGCAATTCAGGACTAGGGGCCACTTCAGTTTTCTGGCCCAGGGCGGCGGGATACGCCGGCGTGGCCGATCAGGTGCCGTGCTATCAGCAGCGCCGGGAGAAGCAGCCAGATGACACCCCACCCGACGTTGGCCAGCACGACGACAGCGATCGCGAGGCCGGCCAGCACGGCGATCCCAGGCAGCTGGAAGCCCCCGGACGGCCGCGCGTTCAGGGCCTTCGTGGCGGGGGTCCGGGGCTGGGTGGCGGGGAGATCTGCCAGCAGCTCCCTGAGCTCACCCCAGGTCCGCGCGGCCAGGGCGCGCCCGGTCCGCTCGTCGAACTCCTCAGCTGTCAGCCTGCCCGCCTGGAAGTGCTCACCCAGGTCCGACACGACCGCGTCACGGTCGGAATCGGAAGCCTTTATCTGAGCCGGAAGGTAATTCCCCGTCATGGCATTCATCGTGCTCCCGCCTTTCTAACTCGTTCCGTCGTGAGCGGGTTCCGCATGTCTCTACTGTCTTAGACAACGGCCATCGGGCACCATTGCCGGATGCCATCAGCCAGAGATGACATCTGTCACGGGCCTTCCGGGTATCAGCGGACCGGCGCTGGCAGACTGCCGTAGCCGCCCTTCTGGGTAGCCGCCCTTTCTGCGTAGCTGACCTGCGGCGCGTCTTGGCGGAGTTTCTCTTTATGGGTGCGGGGAGTCTGGCTCCTTGTGTTGCGCTGGCCTGGAGGTGGCTGCGCCGGCGCCGGATCGCAGTCCGGTGATGAGGGTGTCCAGGACAACGTCCGCCGCGGCCCGGGCGGTGACCGGCTCTGGTGAGCGTGCAATGTACAGGGCGGCCCCGTACAGGCCGCCGAGGGCGACGTGGGCCAGTGCCTCGATGTCGAGCCCGGGCAGGTAAGCGGCGGCCAGGGGGGTGAGGACCAGGCTGAGCATGTCCAGTTCGGAGTGTTCGGAGTGCTCGGTGCTGTCATCCTCCCAGGCCTGGCGCTGGAGCACCGGCACGCTGTCCAGGACCACGATCTGCCGGAACTGCGGCTCCAGGCAGGCGTCCAGGAATGCCGACAGGCCGATGTGGACCGCCTGGGCGGGGTCGTCCGCGGTCAGGGCGGCGGCGACCACCGCCGAGGCCACCTCGGCCTGCACCTCCTGGTAGACGGCGGCGAACAGGGCGCCCTTGCCTGGGAAGTGGTGATAGAGGGCCCCACGGGCCACTCCTGCCCTCTCGATGATGTCCTCGATCGAGGTTCCCGCGTAGCCGCGCTCGGTGAACAGTTGTCGGGCGACGTCGATCAGCTGCTGGCGGGTCGCCTCTGCCTGGCGCTCGCGCAGCCTCTTGACAGCCATCCGGCCACCTTACAGACTGACTGATGGTCGGTGACCGAACATCGGTCGGTGAACCGGAGGAGGGCGACGATGACGGCAGCAGACATGGCGGCAGCAGACATGGCGGCAGCGCTGGACGAGGTGCAGGCCAAGCTGGCCGGAGCTCACCTTGTCGCCGAATACTTCCACGGAATAGACAGCGGCGACCTTGACCGGGCCATGGCGACCTGGCACCCCCAGGGCCTCAGCCTCACGCCAGGCCGGGTGCTGGAAGGGAGCCGCGCGATCCGCGCCAGCCTGGAGAAGATGCGGGCAGCGTATTCCGACGTGTACCACTGGGTCACCAACCTCTCCCTCACGATGCCCGGCGACAGCACGATGCACGGCGAGTGCAGGATCGCCGCCCTGTGTGTTCTGCGCTCGGGCGCGACCATCCGCGAAGTGGGCACGATTGTCCTCGACTACACCAGGACAGAGGGGACATGGCTGATCTCCCGCGAAGCCGTGACCATCCAGCGCCGGGATCCCGCCGCGTGAACGGTGATCAGCGAGCCGCACACGCACGGGCTGGGGGGCTGGACCCAGGGAAGGTGAAGCCATGATCGGAGACCGGTGGGGTGTGAGCACGAGCGAGATGCTGCGCTCCTACCCGTGCGATGCCTTCGTTGCTTCACCCGTGCTGCAGGCGTGGCGGGGCGTGCGCGTCGAGGCACCCGCCGCTGCGGTGTGGCCGTGGGTCGCGCAAGTAAGGATTGCGCCATACTCCTATGACTGGATCGACAACCTCGGCCGCCGCTCGCCCAGGCAGCTGATAGGCCTGCCCGAGCCTCGAGCCGGGGATAGGTTCACAACCGCTGCCGGGCGCCGGGGGGTAGGCCGGATCGTCTCGGTCGATCCCGGCCGCCAGCTGACGGGCACCATCGGGGGCGCCTGCATGTCCTACGTCCTGGTGCCCCAGGAGCCGGACGCGACGCGCCTGCTGCTCAAACTCGTGGTGCGAACCAGCCGCTGGGCTGCCGTGGGGCTGTCGGTTGGCGACCTGATCATGAGCCGGCGGCAGCTGCTGAACCTGAAGCAACTCGCCGAGCACTACCGGCACCACGACGCCGCCCAGAGTTAGCGAGTCGACTCGGTCAGCTCGCTCGCGACACTGAAGCATACGAGCTGATGTTCTGCACACCTGTCTACAATTCGGCCGGGGGCCTGGGGTCCCGCGAGCCCGTAGCGACCACTCCCGGAATCGCCCGGCTGGCCGGCCACGGCGCGGAAGTCGTCCCCATACACACGCAGAGCGGCAGGGAGGGCCCTTCTTGGGCGGGTCGGCAAAGTGCTGTCGCTTACGCTTCGTGTCATGGTGCGGTCCGTTGACAATGGTGTGTATGACCGGCTGGGCGGGTCGTGGTGGGATGAGACGAGCCTGCTCAACGTGCTGCACGGCAGCATCACGCCGGGCCGGCTCGCCTATTTCCGTGGCGTGCTCGCCCGCCAGTTCGGTGCCGGGATTGCCGGGCTGCGGGTGCTGGACATCGGCTGCGGCGGCGGGTTCCTGGCCGAGGAGTTCGCGGCCCTGGGCTGCCGGGTGACCGGGGTCGACCCGTCGCCGGTGTCGATTGACGCAGCCCGCGCTCATGCGGCCGGGCGGGGCCTGCGCATCGACTACCGGGTCGGGGCCGGCGAGGAGCTGCCGGTGCCGGACGCTGCCTTTGACGTGGCCTGCTGCTGTGACGTGCTCGAGCACGTTTCTGACGTGGACCGCGTGATCAGTGAGACGGCCCGGGTGCTCGAGCCCGGCGGCCTGTACCTGTTCGACACCATTAACCGCACCCGCACGAGCAAGCTGCTCGCGATCAAGGCAGTACAGCAGTGGCGGCTGACCCGGCTCACCGACGTGGCGTTCCACGACTGGGACATGTTCATCACGCCCGCCGAGCTGGCCGCCATCGCCGAACGCCACGGGCTCGACCCCGGCGAGACAACCGGCCTCGGCGCACGCGCAATGCCCCTCGCCGTGCTCCGCAGCCTGGCCAGCGCGCGGCTGGGGCGGATTACCTACGGGGAGCTCAGCCGGCGACTGGACGTCGGACAGGTAAGCAGTACCGCCATCTCCTACATGGGGTTCGCTGTCAAGGCAC
>JBAPYC010000546.1:0-2698 GCA_049284535.1 Streptosporangiaceae bacterium | reverse complement strand
CGGCTGACCCGCGGCGGCGACCCGGGCGGTCAGCGCGGGCGGCAGCACCTGGACGGGGTTACCGCCGAGTTGCGACTGGGCCAGGGACATCGCGGCCGCGTGCAGCGGTGAGCTATTCCCTGTGCGGCCACGCTCGCCGCTGGGCGGCGTGCTCAGGCTCTCCTTCGGCCGCAGCGAGATGGCCAGGAACCGGACCGCGAGACCCATGGCAGTGAGCGCAATGGCGAACCCGTAGCTCCAGTCGACGTAGGGCTTGGCCTCGCGGCCGCCGAGCAGTCCGTGCAGGACGCCGAATACGAAGGCCGCATAGGCGCTGTAGTGAATGGCGCGCCAGCGCCAGGCCGCGGCGTGCCCGGTGAACCGCCTGCGCAAGATGCTGGTTACCACGATCAGGATGATCAGATCCGACGCTATGGTGCCGAGCCCGATATAGAAGGTCCGGTACGGCGACAGGAACGGGATGACCGCGTCGATGACGTGCGCGCGCTGGGCCAGGATCTCGGTCACGATGTGGATGATCAGGAACGCCAGCGCGCCGAAGGACATGGCCCGGTGCATGGCCTGCGCCATGACCCGGTGCCCTGGGGTCATGATGATGCGGTCCGTGGCCAGCAGGCCTGCCAGGACCGACCCGGTCAGGCCGATAAGCGCGAATACTCCCGCATAAAAGAGCATGAAGCGCTGCGTCGCGGCATCGATATCACGGCCAATCTTGGTCGTGACCAGCACAAGGACGATCATGGCGGTGGCGGCGATCATGGTCAGCACGATCTTCCGCATGTGGTCGCCCGCCGGTCCCTGTGCGCCCGCATGCACACCCTGACGGCCGCGTGAACGGCCGACGGTCGCTGGCACGCGCATCCTCCTCAGGATCCAATCAACAGAAGAAGGCCAAATGCGACACCAGAACGCTTGCTGTCATACAGGTCCGTGCTCGTGGGGCAGGACTATATCAGCGCGTATAACGTTCAGGCGGCAAAATGGTCTAGCTACGATTCCGGACGGCCAGTGTGAAGTGGTAGCTGGCCATGATCAGCCGAGAGCGCGCTGACGGCGCGGACCCATAGTCCGCGACGGCCGCGGCCCGGCCAGGCTTGCCGTCCGGGGCTGGAACATCCTCGGGGCAAGCAGGAGTGTTGCGATATAGCGACACATTCCTCCCTTTTGCGTTACCCCGGCTCCATCACCTTTTATACAGGCCGCAACTACGGCAGATCTGCCAAACGGGCAAGGTCCCTGCTTACGGAACTCTTGGGGCCAGACGCATCTTACGGGCCGTAGCGGGCTAGGGGCGCACCGCCGCCGGAAGGTACTCGACCGTCGCCGGCAGGTGGTCCGAGGCCGCCCGGGCCGCGGGGGTATCCAGGACGTGGTGCGCTTGCACCGCCTCGATCAGCGGCTCGGTTACCCGCACGCCGTCGATGCGCCGCCGGATCCCGTGCTGGCCATAGACGTCGTCCGGATGGTGGCCGGCAGTGGGCTGCCACTCGGCGCCGGCCAGCGCGGCCGCGTCGTACAGGCCGCCGGCGAAAAGCACGTCCCCGGGCCTGCGGTCGGCCCAGTGCCGGCGCGCGCCGCGTTCGTCGTACTCCCATTCGCACTGGTAGATCAGGTCGGTGAACCACGCGGCGCCCGCGTACGGGTCGGCCGGCTCGTATAGCTGCCACCTCCCGGCGGACAGCACGCGGTCGGCCGATTCGGTGTTCCAGTCGGCGCCGATCAGCGTCGGCCCGCCGGGCGGCCTGGTGACCGCGGCCACCAGGCGCTCGTTCTGGTCCGCACGCAGCGCCCGGCCGAACGGGGTGGCGTGGAACGCGCCGTGCCGGATGAGCACGCCGCCCACATCCAGGGTGACCAGGGCGAGACCGTGCCAGAAGTCCCGGCCGCCCCGGCAGCGCAGCGAGCCCGGCACCGGCTCGATGCCGTCCCGCCACATCAGTCCCACGTGGTAGCCGTGCCCGCCGACCGCGAGTGCGGCTTCGCCGTGGCCCCCCGGGCTGGGAACCTCGCAGTGCAGCCCGGCATCGTCGGCGAGCTGACGCAGCCGCCGGGCCGCCGTCGGCCCGTCCGGGGCCAGGATCTCCTGGACCGCGAGCACGTCGGCGTCCAGCGACCGGATGACGGCAGCGACCATCTCGTAGTGCTCGCGTCCCGCGGCCGAGTCGTCCGCGAACAGGTCCAGCATGTTGTAGGAGCTGAACAGCACCGAGCTCGGCGACATCCGCTGCACGTTCACCACACTAGCCATCACGTTCCGGCCGGGAAGGCGTAACTGCCCGGGACCGGCAGCGGCCCCGGGCGGTAGGTCACCGCGATCTCCAGGTGCGGTGTGAGCAGCACGGCGCCCGGGTCGCCCGTGACCCGGGACCCGTCGACGTAGGTCACCTGCGGGTCGCCGGGTGAGATCCGCAGCCCGCCCAGGCGGTGAGCGTCCAGCGGTACCTGCCATTCGGCGAAGAACTGGCCGAGGGTGAATACATCCTCGTCGGAGTCTGCCGCGATGTGGATGATGCCCGAGGTGTCGGTGGTGTACAGCGGGGCTACCAGGTGGCCCGGGGCATCGATGCCGATGCCGGGCGGCACGGTGACCCGTCTGCCGTCGACCAGGACGTCCAGGTGCACCGCGAACCTGACCACCTGGCCGGGGATGGCCAGCATGGGCAGCCCCGCCGCCCGGACCCCCGCCGCGACCTGAGCC
>JBAPYC010000545.1:0-2933 GCA_049284535.1 Streptosporangiaceae bacterium | reverse complement strand
TGGCTACGGCCAGCACGGCTATGGCCAGAACGGCTATAGCCAGGAGGGCTCCGGCCAGAACGGCTACGGTGCCGACGGCTACAGCCAGAACGGCCCCGCCCAAAATGGCTACGGCCAGAACGGCTATGGCCAGAACGGCTATGGGCAGGAGAGCTCCGGCCAGAACGGCTACGGTGCCGACGGCTACAGCCAGAATGGTTACGGCCAGAACGGCTATGGCCAGGACGGTTACGGGCAGGACAGCCCGGGCCGCCCCGGCTTCGAGCAGGACAGCCCGGGCCACCCCGGCTTCGGGCCGGAGGCGGGCGGTCAGGACCCCTCCTGGCAGCAGGGCTTCGGTCAGCCTGGCTACGGTGAGCAGGGTTACGAGCCGCAGACGCCAGCGCCGGGCGGCCCGCGACCCGACGGATCAGGCCCAACCAACCCCAGCTTCACGCCTCACGACTACCAGACCGAGGCGTACGCACCGGGAGGCTTCGGCCAGGGCGACTCGTTTGGCCAGACCGACACCCTCGATCCCGCCGCTACCGGCGGCGCCGCCGGCGGCGGCTTCGCCCCGGTCAGTTCCGCCGCGATCGGCCCGGACGGGGCTCAGGCCACCTACACCCAGGATCCGTACCGGCAGGACGCGTACGGGCAGGACGGGTACGCACACAACGACTACGCCCAGGGCGGTTACGGGACGGCCACCCGGCAGGAGACCTATCCCCAGGACGCGTCCGGCCAGGACGCCGCCTACGCCCAGCCTGGTTTCGACCCTTCGCCTGGACCGGGCTTCGACGGCGACGCGGGCGACGGCCCGCCTCCGGGTCTGAGCGCGGTCGGCAAGCCGCCGCCGCGGCTGCGCGGGAAACGGATGGTCCTGTATCTGGCCGCGAGCGTGATCGGTGTGATCGCGATCGTGTTCCTGGTTCTCCACCTGACCAAGACCGGCTCGACGACCCCGGCCGCCACTTCGTCCACCCCGGCCGCCACACCGAAGGCCTCGGCCTCGGCTGCCCCGGTAGCCGTCAGCTACAAGATCACCCAGGCGGCCAGCGTGGGCTCGTACGCCCTGAATAAGACGGCGACCGACCAGTACGGCTCGGTCGCCGAGGGCCGGTCCAAGGTCGTCGCGGACAAGATCTCCGCCAACGGGGCGGGCAAGCCCGGTGCGCCCATCGTCGGCTACTACAACATGACCTCCGAAACCAACGTGCTGGCCAGCGACTACCAGGGCATCGCCTTCGTCGGCTACAACGGCACGTTCAGCCCGGACGCCGTGATAAAGCTCGAGCGCGCGAATCTGGCGTCCGCGCAGGTCGTCAGCGCCGGCCCGCATGGCGGCCAGATGATCTGCGGCCTCGACACCTCGAGCGGCCGGGACGCCAGCGAGTGCATGTGGGTCACCCAGACCACGCTGGGCCAGGTCGAGTTCATCCAGGCCGGGTACACGGCGAAGTACCCGGACCCGTCCAAGATCGCGCTTGAGGTCCGTAACGCGGTGGAGGCTCAGTCGTAAATCTGGGGCCGAACGGGCTGGGTCCCCGCTATCCAGGCGAGTGAAACTCCCAGCAGGCAATAGACTCACCTGTCGTGAGCAGACCCGGACCCAACGAGCTGCCCTCCCAGTACGCGCCCGCCGAAGTGGAAGGGCCGCGCTACGAACGCTGGGAGAAGGCAGGTTACTTCTACGCGGACGCGACCTCTGACGCCCCCGCGTACTGCATCGTCATCCCGCCGCCGAACGTAACGGGTTCCCTGCACATCGGCCATGCCCTCGACCACACCCTGATTGATTCGCTGATCAGGCGGCGCCGGATGCAGGGTTACAACACCCTGTGGCTGCCGGGCATGGATCATGCCGGGATCGCGACCCAGAACGTGGTTGAGCGCGAGCTGGCCAAGGAGGGCCTGAGCCGGCACGACCTGGGCCGCGAGGCCTTCGTCGAGCGGGTCTGGCAGTGGAAGGCCGAGTCCGGCGGCAAGATCCTCGGCCAGATGCGCCGCCTGGGTGACAGTGTGGACTGGTCCCGCGAGCGGTTCACCATGGACGAGGGCCTGTCCCGCGCCGTCCAGACGATCTTCAAGCGGCTCTTCGACGACGGCCTGATCTACCGCGCCGAGCGCATCATCAACTGGTGCCCGCGCTGCCTCACTGCGCTGAGCGACATCGAGGTCGACCACAGTGACGACGACGGCGAGCTCGTCTCGATCCGCTACGGCTCTGCTAACCCAGCGGGGGGCGATGACTCCATCGTGGTCGCCACTACCCGGGCCGAGACCATGCTCGGCGACACAGCGGTGGCCGTGCATCCCGACGACGAGCGCTACACCCACCTGGTCGGCCGGATGGTCGAGCTGCCGCTGACTGGCCGCAGCATCCCGGTGGTCGCCGACGAGCACGTGGATCCGGCCTTCGGTACCGGCGCGGTCAAGGTCACCCCGGCGCACGACCCGAACGACTTCGAGATCGGCCGCCGCCATGACCTGCCCAGCATCACCGTGCTGGACGAGCACGGCGTGGTGACCGCACACGGCCCGTTCCAGGGCCTGGACCGGCTCGAGGCCCGGCCCGCGGTGGTGCGGGCTCTGCGCGAGCAGGGGCGGATCGTCAAGGAAGTCCGCCCCTACGTCCACTCGGTGGGACACTGCAGCCGCTGCGGCACCACGGTCGAGCCGCGCCAGTCGCTGCAGTGGTTCGTGCGCGTGGGCCCGCTGGCCAAGGCCGCGGGCGACGCCGTCCGCGACGGCCGCGTCCGGCTGCACCCCGCGGAGATGAACGCGCGCTACTTCGGCTGGGTGGACGACATGCACGACTGGTGCATCAGCCGCCAGCTGTGGTGGGGGCACCGGATCCCGGTCTACTACGGCCCGGACGGCGAGGTGATCTGCGTCGGCCCGGACGAGCAGCCGCCCGCGGGCTGGCGCCAGGACTCCGACGTGCTGGACAC
>JBAPYC010000544.1:0-6833 GCA_049284535.1 Streptosporangiaceae bacterium | reverse complement strand
ACGCTGGACCGCGTCGGTACCGCCTGCTGGCCGCGGGGTGGCCGGGCTATAGAAGACATGGAGCGAGATGAGCAGGGTGTCAGGGGCGGCGGCTGATCCGCTGGTACTGGCCGTCGATATCGGCTCCACCGCTACCCGCGGCGATGTGTATGACGCCGCGGGCCGCCCGGCCGCAGGGGGCCGGTGTAAGGTGGCGCACCAGTTCACCACGGCCGCCGACGGCACCTCGGTGATTGATCCAGACGGGGTCGTGGACGAGGTCGCGCAGGTGATCGGCACGCTCGCCGGCCGGTGGCGTGCTGGGCGCATCGCTGCGGTCGCGCTGGACACCTTTGCCTCCTCTTTGGTCGGGGTGGGACCCGACGGCAGGGCAGTGAGCCCGTGCTACACCTATGCCGACTCCCGCTGCGCCGGGCAGGTCGCGGCGCTGCGCCGGGAGCTGGACGAGCCGGCCATCCAGCAACGCACCGGCTGCCGCCTGCATGCCAGCTACCTGGCGCCGCGGTTGCGCTGGCTGCAGGCCACCCAGCCCGGAGCGTTCGCTGCCGCGGCACGCTGGATGTCGCTCGGCGAGTACGTCTACCTGCGGCTGCTCGGTACCACCGCGGCCGGCACGTCCATCGCCGCCTGGACCGGCCTGCTGGATCGCCGCACCGGCCGCTGGGATGATGAGCTGGTCACCGCGGCCGGGCTGCGGGCGGGCCAGCTGTCGGAGATCCGTGATCCGGCCCAGCCTTTCGGCGATGCTGGGGCCGTGGTCGCTTCGCGCTGGCCGGCCCTGGCAGGCGCCGTGTGGCTGCCAGTGGTGGCCGACGGGATCGCGAGCAACATCGGCGCGGGTGCCACCGGCGAGGAGGCCGTGGCGCTGTCCGCTGCCACCAGCGGCGCGATGCGGGTGCTGCTGCACCACATCCCGGCCACGGTGCCGGGCGGCCTATGGTGCTACCGGGTGGACCGCGACCGGTCGCTGCTCGGCGGCGCCGTCAGCGACGTCGGCCGGGTGGTCAGCTGGCTGGACCAGACCCTGCGCCTGCCCGGCCCCGTTGACCTTTCCGCCGCGCCGGACCCGGGCACGCCGCTGGTGCTGCCGTATCTGTCCGGTGAGCGCAGCACCGGATGGGCCGCCGCGGCCCGGGCGACGTTCGCCGGCGTTTCGGCCGCCACCACCGCCGCGATGCTGGCCCGGGGCGCGATGGAGGGCGTGGCGCTGAGCTTGGCGCGGATCGCCGGCCAGCTTGCCAGCGCGGCGGGCCCGCCCCAGCAGGTGCTGGCCAGCGGGCGGATCACCCGGGAACTGCCCGATCTGCTGCAGCTTTTCGCCGACGTTCTCGGCGTGCCGGTCACCCCGGTCACCGGCAAGCGGACAACCCTGCGCGGCACCGCGATCATGGCCCTGGACGTTGTCGCGCCCGGTACAGCCAGGGCACAACCGGCAACCGGCCCGGTCCTCCGGCCGGTTGCCGCTTACCATGCCCGCTATGCCCAGCGAGCGCAGGCCTACCAGGCCCTTTACGACGCGGTCATAGCCCCCGCAACCGGCTAGCCTCGGTGAGCCCGGCCCGGCCGCGCAGACTCCGGCCAGCAATGACCCACGGCGCCGAAACCATGGACAATGGACGCCATCCCCATGACGCGGTGGGAGGGTTCGGGAGCCGCCGCATGCACTTGGAAGTCCCCTGCGGCCAGGGCTATCGCTTCTTTCTCCCCGGCGGTTACGTTAATGCGGCGAAGATCTGTACGCGGGGGGCCGCCCACCAGGCTGCGACCCCAGGCGTTTGTTGCCTGACACAACGGTCTCCGGGTGGCCCAGCTAAGGGAACTGCTCCATGCCCGGCGTTTGCCGCCGAGGCCGCCCGGCAGGCATCTGCTGGGCACGCTCACGTACGTGCCAGGGCAGGATTAGCGACCGTGCGAGATTCTCACCCTGCACGCGAGCGAGCAACGGCGCGGGGCGGGGGCCGCGTTGATCGAGGCGGTCGAGCAGCTGGCCAAACGGCAGGGTGCGCCGTTTGTGGCTTATTCACCACCAACGACAGCGGTGATGCGCCGCGTTTCTACCAGCGCCGCGGTTTCTGCCTGGTGACCGTGCACCGTGCTGCCACCGAACGCAGCCGTGCCCGCCTGAAATCCCAGATCCCCTTCGGTGGGCGCCTACGGTAATCGTCACGCGATGAGCCGAGCTCGAAAAGCGACCGTAAGCACTAACTAATGCAACGTGGATCAAAGCGCAGTGCTCGTAACAATTGCGCGCTCCCCTCTCGCGTTGACAAGAACGTCCGCTCATCCCGCGGACAGAGCATGACCGGGTCAGTGCTGAACTTTACGCATGAGTGTTTCCTTCGGTGGTACGACGTAGAATTCGTTCCCCTCCGGGCGGCAAAGGGCCGGTGCTGACCGCATGCGGCAGTGCAGCACTAGCGGCAAGCGGCCGGGTCGCCGGTCAGTCGTCCCGCTTGTCGAGCCGGTCGAGCAGGTCGCCGGCCACCTTCTCGATCTGCTCGTGGTCGTTCTGCGATGCACGCTGTTTGGCGTGGATGAGGGCGGACCGGTTGACCTTCTTAAAGTCCCCATAGGGGAAGCCGTAGCGGTCCTTGGTCTCCTCGGACGCCTCGGTGTCGATGCCTAGATGCCAGCGGCCGTAGCCGTCATAGGCCTCACGCTCGATCTCCTTGTTGCCCTCGGCCGCAGTCGGCGCGGCTTCACCCCACCCGGTCTCGGTGTCGACGGTGCCCTCGTCGATCAGTCGCCGGGCCTGCTTAACTGCCGCTTCGTTCACCTTGTAAGTGGTCACGCCGCCGCCCTACCCCTGTGGACCATCCCGAACCGCCGCAGACAAAGCCGGCATCACCACCGTGCCGGGTCCGAAAATTTGGGTGTCGCGTCCGTGGGGTAAATGCGCACATCTGCCGCTAATCGAGCTCGTGATAGGCGCAGGGGCGAAGCCGTCGGGGCCAAATGAAACCGTCCTAGCCAAAGCGTTGTCCCGCTGAGCCTCTCGGCGTGTTTTGGCTGGTCGGCTGTGGGCAATTTGGCTGAGGCTCGTCTCGGAGGAGGATCACATCGTGAATGCGCCCGGCGCCGCCGCCGCCGTCTTGGCTAAGGCCGAGGCCGGAGGCGCCCGCGCCGCTGAGCTGGCAGCGCTGCGCAGGCGCCTGCGGCAGCTGGATGAGCGCCAGGCCGGGCTCCTGCCGGGTGAGGTCCTGCAGCCTCTTGCGGACCTGCCGAGCTTGGCGGAGCTGCCCGAGCCGCCGCCCGGCCGGGCCCGTGAGGTGGTCGACCGGCTGGTGGTCATCAAGCTCAACGGCGGACTGGGCACGAGCATGGGCCTGGCTGGGCCGAAGTCGCTGCTCGGGGTCAAGCCCGGCATCAGCTTCCTCGATGTCCTGGCGACGCAGGTGCTGGCGCTGCGCGCGCGGCACGGCGCCCGGTTGCCTCTGGTGCTGATGAACTCGGTGGCCACCCGCGGCCCCTCGCTGGACGCGCTACGCCGCTACGACCGCCTGCGCACGCCAGGCCTGCCGCTGGACTTCCTGCAGGGCCGCGAGCCCAAGATCCGCGCCGATGACCTGCAGCCGGTGCAGTGGCCAGCCGACCCGGAGCTGGAGTGGTGCCCGCCCGGCCATGGTGACATCTACATCGCGCTGACGGTATCCGGGACGCTGGATGCCCTGCTCGACGCCGGGATGCGTTACGCGTTCGTGTCCAACTCCGACAACCTCGGCGCGGTCCCCGACGTCCGGATCGCCGCCTGGCTGGCCGCGGAGCAGGTGCCGTTCGCGCTGGAGGCGGTGCGCGGCACACCAGCTGACCGCAAGGGCGGCCACCTCGCCCGCTACCAGGGCCGGGTCGTGCTACGGGAGACAGCGCAGGTACCCGACGGCGACACCTCGTTCTCCGACGTCGAGCGCTGGCGCTGGTACAACACCAACAACATCTGGATCGACCTGCGCGCCATCAAGGACCTGCAGGCCACCGACCCGGCGGCACCGGAACTGCCGCTGATCGTCAACCACAAGACCGTCGACCCGCGCGATCCGGACAGCACCCCGGTGATCCAGCTCGAGACGGCGATGGGCGCGGCGATCGGCTCGATCCCCGGCGCCCGGGCGGTCCACGTTCCCCGCACGCGGTTCGCCCCGGTCAAGACCACCGAGGACCTGCTGGTCGTGCGGTCAGACGCCTACGAGCTCACCAGCGACGGGCAGATGAGGCCCCGCTTCGGCAGCTCCGGGCCCGTCGTCACGCTGGACCAGGACTTTTACGAACTGCTGCCCGGCTTCGAGGAGCGGTTTGCCGACGGGGCACCGTCGCTGCGTCGCTGCCGCCGATTCGAGGTCCACGGCGACGTCACCTTCGGTGCGGGCGTTGTGGCCGTCGGCGACGTTCGGGTGACCGGGCCGCGTCACGTCCCGGACAGGGAGGTACTCCGCGGATGAAACACGAACCACGAACCGGATACCGATCACGAAGATGCTCGCCGTGCGGGGACAATTCGCTCTTCTGCCTGAAATGAGGACGTCGCGTATGCGCCCAGTTATGCACAATCATGCATAATCTCCATGATTAAGCCGGCGCCCTTACATCGCAGCGGCAATTGCTGCGCAGCCTTTCAAGTAGCGGCATCAGGAGTCCTGGACATAGAGCCAGATCGCCGGATACATGCGGTTCTGCCCGCTCGGGCGTTGGCGCCGCGCCGAACGCAGGATCTGGCGCGTCAGGGCACACAGAACCACCTCCCCTTGGCCAGCTTGATCGTTGCCGTGCCAGCGTCGGCGCGGGGCGTCCCGTTGTGGTCGGGTAAAACAGGGTCAAACGGGACATCGCGAAGGCGTGGGTGCGCCGGAGCGCGGTCGGCTGTCGGGCGGGCGTGGTCACGCTGGTGCTGCTGACGGGAGTTGGTCGTGCCGGTGACCGGTCCCGCAGGCCTGATCACCTTGGGGTCTGGTGGCGCCGGTACTGGCCGGTCTTGGGTCACTGTCGCCGGTCAGTTGCGGGCGGTTCTGGGTGGCCTGATCCGGCGTCCGGGATCCGGCTGTCCCAGTGGTCGTAGTAGGGGCGGACGCCGAAGGCCCTGGCCAGCGCCCATAGCGGGGGGAGCATGAGGTTCTGCACCCAGATGGGCGGTGAGGTGACCCGGCTTTCGTGGCGGAAGTGCCAGAAGGTGGCGCCGAGCTGGAGGGGGTTGCGCGGCGCGCCCCGGGGTGTGGTCTTGCCGTCGGCGACCAGGCCGGCGAAGGCCTCGTGCAGTTCCTTGGCGTGCAGGGCCGGGCGGAGCTCGACGATGCCCTCGATCTCCGCTGGTCCGGGGTTTCCCTCGGAGTGCGGCACGCCGGCGGGGACGACGACCGTCTCGCCCGCTCCGGCCACGCGTTCCTGGCCGTTGAGGGTGAAGTGGGCCTGGCCGGCCAGGATGGTGAAGCGCTCCTCCTGGCGGGGGTGGATGTGCTCGGTGATCACCCCGCCGGGTACGCTGCGCCAGGTGAAGCGGACCAGCTGCCCGCGGTTGTCTTCGGCGATGGCGGTGTAGGTGATCCACTCGCCGGTGGCGGGGTTGAAGAAGGGCCGGAAGCCGGTCACGGGGGCATCAGCCCCGGGCATGGTCATCAGGCCTTCGTGCTGAGCCGGGCCGGGCCCGGCCGCCGGATGCCCGCCAGGTCGTGGAAGCCGGCCGCGGCGGTGCCCAGGAGCACGACACCGGCAGCGATGCCGGTGGTCACGGCGAGCGCGGAGCCTGACATCGTGGCGATGAGGATGACTGGCCCGGCGGTCAGCGCCCAGCCAACCACGCGGTACCGGGGAATATGGACCAGGTGGTCGAGCCAGAGGAGCAGCGGCCCGATGGTGATCACGATGGACGGCAGTACCCAGTCGGAGCGGCCAGCGGCGATGACGATGACAGGGAGCACGAAGGCAGCGACCAGTTCGATGATGGTGGCGATAGTCACGGACCGCTCGATCCGCCGGGCCTGCCGGCCGGCCGGCCGGGGGGCGGTGCCAGCCGTGACCTTGATCGCGTAGGCGAACACGCCGATCACCGCGACGCCAGACACGGCGATCAGCACGTCTCCGGTCCGGCCGCCGATGGCCAGGCTCGCCCGGGCCAGCCAGAAGGCGGCGAAGGCGGCCTGGATGAACCCGCCGATGCGCCGCACCCGCCGCGACCACGCCGCAGCCGGGCTCAGGTCAGCGGCGTTCGGAGCCGCCGGTTCCGGTGTCACGGTGGTCAGTGGAGTTGTCATGGCGTTGACGCCTCCGATTTAGTAATCATGACGTGCCGGGCCGGGTCCGGTACCAGGCCAGAGTGGCGGCGACGGCGTCGGCCAGCGACGTGCCGGCCGTCCCGAACGCGGCCTGGTATTTACTGGTGTCCAGGACGAAGGGCTCGCCGAACTGGTAGTAGGTCTCGGCCAGCTCCCGCAGCATCGGGTTGACCAGTCCCAGGGCGCGCACGGCCAGCTTGGGCAGCGACCGCACGCCGACCGGATGCCCGACCTGGCCGGCCACCAGGTCCAGGAGCGCCCGGGTGGTGCCGGTCGCCGGGCCGGGCAGATGCCACACCTGGCCGACTGCGCGGTCGTCGGTACCCAGGGTGGCCATGCCGGCGGCGATGTCGGGGACGTAGCTGTAGGTGTGCCGCAGCCCGGGGTTGCCGATGAAGTCGGCGCGCCGCCCGGCCAGGGCGTTACCGAAGACCCGCTCGCCCAGCGTGGACCCTGCGGTGACGCCGGGGCCGAAGAAGTCCGAGGCCCGCCCGATCGCGACGCGGACCCGGCCAGCTGCAGCGGCGGCCAGCAGCTCGGCGGTCATGGCCGCCCGGGCCCGGCCCTTGACCC
>JBAPYC010000543.1:0-28061 GCA_049284535.1 Streptosporangiaceae bacterium | reverse complement strand
CCTTCGGGCGGCCGCCAGGGTAGAACCGAACCATGGCTGACGCCCCTCTCATGGCCGGGAAGTCCGTTCTGGTCACCGGAGGTACCGGCGGCATCGGCAAGGCCACCGCCACCGGGCTCGCCGCGCTGGGCGCCCGGGTCGGCATCACCGGACGGGATCCGGCCCGCACCGAGGCGGCCGCGGCAAGCATCCGCGCCGCGCCGGGCAGCCCAGCGGTGGATGCCTTTGCCGCGGACCTGTCGGTTCAGGCCGGGGTGCGCCGCCTGGCCGCTCAGGTACTGGACACCTACCCGCGGCTGGACGTGCTGGTCAACAACGCCGGCGGGTTCTGGGCTCACCGGCACGTCACCGCCGATGGCCTGGAGCACACCTTCGCGCTCAACCACCTCGCGCCGTTCCTGCTGACCAGCCTGCTGCTGGACCGCCTCACCGCAAGCGCACCCGCCCGGATCGTCACCGTCTCCTCCGGCGCCCACGCCCGAGGCCGCATCGACTTCGACGACCTGCAGGGCGAGCGGAACTACTCCGGGCAGCGTGCTTACAGCCAGTCGAAGCTGGCCAGCGTGATGTTCACCTACGAGCTAGCCCGCCGCCTGGAAGGCACCGGCGTGACCGCCACGGTGCTGCACCCCGGCGTGGTACGCACCAGCTTCGGAGCCGAAGACCAGGCGGCGCATATAGCCGTCATGATCCGCATGGCGCGCCTGCTCATGAAGACCCCAGCCCAAGGCGCCCGCACCCCGATCTACCTCGCCTCCTCACCCCAGGTCGAGGGCATCACCGGACGGTACTACGCCGACCGCAAACCCAAGACCTCCAGCAAGGCCTCCTACGACACCACAGCCGCCGCCCGGCTATGGCAAGCCAGCATCGACCTGGCCAGCATGACAGCAACCGCATAGCGCCCCCGACCCAAACATCCGGCAGTCTCGCCCAAGGCAAAATTGCGGCTCATTGGTCAGGGCCCGCCACGTATGGTTGGCCGAGCTGAATATTTATACATCGTGTCATGAAGGCGGTCGTCCGCTTCTGCCGCGATGAGGGATGTCCGGACTACGACAGGTCATCGGGCGCGTCCGCCACGTGCCGGATCCGTCAACCGGGCTCTAGGTCTCGCTGGCGGGGCGCTTCGATGCAGCGCACGCCCTCCGCGCCGACCGTCGCCGCGTGCGCGGTGTTCGGCGGGAGGACCATCTTGTCTCCCGGGCTGAGCCTGATGTCGCCGCTGGCGGTGTGGAAGACGATCTGGCCGCGCACGCAGTACAGCACTTTTGGTAGCTGTGCTCATGCCAGCCGTGGGTATCGCCGGGGCCGTTGCCCCACCCGTGCGGGGCTCAGGCCCTGGGAACGCATCCGGGCTGCGATCTCGTCTTCGCCTGGAGGGCCGTCATGCCGCCCGACCGCAGCGTCAGCGCCCATCGCAGAACCTCATCACAGCCGCGAGTGTAGTGTCCCGCGGCAGCAACCAGGCGATGGCAGCCGCGGACTGCGGTGACGTGGCGATGGGCGTCGAGCGGAGTGCCGGCGGGCCCGACACGGACACCGCCGCCTCGGGGCACCTCAATCGCCCGGTTCGGCACGGCACTTAGCGGCGACCAGGCGGCTGGATTACTGTCCATCGGGTGGAGTAAGGGATTAAGTACGGTGACGGAAACGTTGATGGGCTTCCGGTGTCAGCCTGTCCACACGAGGTCGAAAACGCGGATCAGACCAGCGGTGTCGTCTACCGCGAAGATGATGAACCCGAAGTCGCCAACGTCCGCGACACGGCGTCGTGGCACTCCGGTCGGTCCGCTAAACACCGGGTCGTATGGGTCGTCGCAGATCCTGGCCAGCAGCGTCACCAGCATGTCGAACGCGTGCTCCGGAAGGCCGTGCATCTGCCGGAGCGCGCCGGACTCCAGGTATGGCCGGTACTTCACGCCTGGGGACGGCGCAGGCGGATGTAATCCTCGAGGAGCATCCCGCCGCCGGTCCCGGTCAGCGCTGCTTCCTGCGCCTCGTAGAAGCCAGGCCGGCTTGTGGCGATTACCATCCCGCTCCAGAGCCGCAAGACCCGCCGCAGTTGCCCCCACCCGGCAGGATCTCGCGCACCATCCAGGGCTTCCCGGTAGGCGGCGAGGAAGTTCGTGCGCTCCCGGTCAGGCAGTTCCCTGAGGATCCGCTGCGGGTCCAGCGGGTCCTCGTGATGCTCAGCGGGCTGGGCGCTCATGGCGTCATAGTATGGTTCGGCGCTGTACGGATGCCAGCGGCCGCGCCCAGCGCTATCAGTCGGTCGGCCGCCAGCCCCGATTCTCGTCATAGAACACGGCCGCGGGTCTCTCGACGGGTCAGGTCCCCCGGGCATTCGGACATTAGCGACGCTAACAAGATCACGGGGAGCCAAACGGGGAGCCAGCGACCGCAGGCACGGGGCCACGCCAGGCCATATCCGGCCATTGCGACTGCAGCCAAACAGCACGTCAGGCGATACGTAGCACCTCCTGGCCACACTTCGAATATGCCTCCTAAGCAGTAGGTCCCGCGTTCGAGTCGCGGTCGGGGCGCACACCTTAAGCCCCAGGTCAGGCGGTATCTTGCCGAGGACCTGGCACCCCCTCATGATGCCGTCCGGCGCCGCCGTGCCCGCTGCGTGCCCGATGGCTTCTTCTTGGCCCGCCCAGCCGCTCGGCTGCCTGCCTGCTCACCTCGTCCGCGATGACGTGCTGGCGCTCGTTACCGCCGTGCAGGTACACCGTCGCGGCCCGGGTCGTGGAGTGACCCATCCGCTCCATCAGTTCGCGGAGGTTCGCGCCCGCGTCGGCCGCGAGCATGTTCCCGGTATGGCGCAGGTCGTGGAAATGCATCGCCGGGAACCCGGCCGCCGCCAGGGCAGGTACCCAGAACCGGCGCCGGAAGTTGGTGTGCCGGAGCGGCCCGCCTCCGGGACTGGTGAAAACGAGCCCGTATCACCAGGCCGGGCGAAGGTCATCACGTGCGCGGCCAGGCCCGGCATGATCAACTCAGGTATCGCCACGATCCGCACACCGGCCTCGGACTTCGGCGGCCCGAACGTGAACCCGCCACCATCCCGCTCGTTCAGCTGCCGGACAACCCGGACCGTCCGGGCCTGGACATCAATATCGGCGCGCCGCAGCGCCGCCAGCTCACCCCACCGCAGGCTGGTGAACGCGGCAAGCAGCACCAGGGTGCGGTACCGCTCATCGGTCGCGGCGGCCAGGGCGTAGACCCGGGGGACCGTGAGCACTGGCCGCTCCGCGGACTTCTCCTGCCCGGCGCCCTTGATCCGGCACGGGTTACGGCGGATCACCCCGTCGTCCGCCGCCGTGTTGAAGATCGCCTTGAGCAGCCGATACGCCTTGGCCACGGTCACCACGCTTACCCCAGCGTCGAGGAGATCCTTCCGCCACCGCCGTACCTGAGGCTCGCGGATCTCAGCCAGCGGCCGGATACCGAATGTCGGGGAGAGGTGACGACGCAGCAGGTACCGATACAGCTCGGTTGTCTTGGGCCGCAGGCCCGGCCGTTCCCCGATCCAGTCCGACGCGTACTTGCCGAAAAGGGCACGTCCGGCGTCCGGATCCATCCAGCCGCCCTGGATGATCTCGGCTTCGGTCAGCGTGAGCCAGCGTTCGGCGCTGGTCTTGGAGTCGAAGGTCAGCGGTGCTGGCCGGTCGATACCGTCCGGTCCCTTTTAGCGTGCCTGCCACCGGCCAGACGGCAGCTCGCGGACCCGGCCGAACCGGCGCTTGCCCGCCATCAGGCCACCCGCCTACGCGGCGAGGTCACCGGCACGACCCGCCCGGCCTCGATGAACTCGGCTAGCGCCCGTTCACTGATGCGGACATGACGGCCGACCTTGTGATACTCGATCCGGCGTTCCGCGATGAGGCGACGGACGAACCGCGACTTGGTATCCAGACGCTCGGCCGCCGCCTCACACTGAGCAGCGCCGGGGCCACACTGTCATCCTGCGCCGTCACGCCGCCCTCCTTGCCGTCAGAGGATCACCATCGGGCGGTAGCGCCGCCCTACGCCTTGCTTCATTCAATGCGTTTTGCCATCGGAGGCGGTCGGCGACGACGTGGAGCATCCGCTGGGTGTGGTCCATGTGGTCGGGGTCGGCGGGGGCGACGGGTTCCCACGTGTACCGGGTGGGGTCGGTTGCCGAAACACCGAGGGTGTCCAGGAGCCAGGCTTTGCGGTCGGCGCGGTGGTCGGCCAGGGTCTTGCCGGACCACTTCCGGGAGACCAGCACGCGGCGCCCGCCGTAGCCCAGGTGGCCCCGGGGATGCGGGCCGCGACCAGCCGGGCGTTGCGCGGGTCGACCACGGTGTCCGCGGCGCCCTGCAGCAGCATGCGGGCGCCGATCCGCCGTTGCCTTAGGCCGCCGGCGTACAGCACGCCCGCGGCGGCCTGGGCCGGCGGTGCTCCCGGATCCGTCGGCCGGACGCGCTGGAGGTCGACGAGGCGGTCGAGGAGTTCCGGATGCTGCTGGACGGTGCGGGCGGACAGGGCATTATCGGTGTGACGGCGCATCGATGCTTCGGCGGTCAGGCCGGTGGTCGCCGCCATCAGCCGGACCGTGGCCCCCGGCATGGGATAAGCAAGCCGGACCGTGGCCCCCGGCATGGGATAAGCAAAGGGCCAGCCCGGGGTGGTGCACGCCAGCACGAGACCGTCGACCCGCTCGAGGTAATGGACGGCTAGTTCCTGGGCCACCATGCCGCCCAGGCTCGCGCCCAGCACGTGCGGCCGGCCGACGCGGGCGGCATCGAGCACGGCGCCGACATCGCCGGCCATGTCGGCCACGGTAAACCGGCGGGACGGCCGGTCGCTGAGCCCGCTGGCCCGGTTGTCCACCAGTACCAGCCGGAAGTGCCGCCGCAGTTTCCGCAGCACCGGCTGCCACCCGGAACGGTCCAGGCCCATCCCCTGGATGAGCACCAGCCAGGGCCGCCGCCGGTGGAGGGTCCCGCGCAGCTCATAGGCAATCCGCAGGTCACAGCGGCTTACGTACCGGGTCCTGCCCACGACGCCTCCTGTCAGCACGTTGGCGAGGCTGTCAGGAGCAATTGTTTCTACAGTTAGCGCTTGCTAACTATATCAAGCGCGGTGCGGCGGAACCAGCCGTGGTCCGGATTCGGGACCTTCGCCCTTAGCTTCAGCGGCCGGAGCCGACCCATAATACAGCGTGCTCGCTGACCGCTGGCGGGCATATCCCCGGCTCCCCCGAGGTGGATAATGGCTACCCGCGCGCAGTTGCACAGGCGGCGCTCGCACCTGGCACGAGCCTGGGACCTGCACATTCCGGCGATCTGCGACCAGCGGCCCGCGAACGCGGAACGCGCGGGCGTGCGAACGGAGATCGCCGCGAGCTGGGAGCGGTCAGCCGCGCACATCCTGCCGGAGGTGCACGGGGCGCCGCTGGCCGACGCCGAGGAAACGCGCGTCGCCTTCCGCGCCAGCCCGCTGTCCGCCGCCATCCGGCAGCTCCAATCCCAGCTGCAGGCGGCGGCGGACGACGGTGAACTCGTCGTCGCGGTCACCGATCCCGCCGCCCGCATCCTGTGGACGTACGGCGGCGCGGTCATGCGGCGCAAGGCGGAGCAGGTGAACTTCGTCCCCGGCGGCCGGTGGGACGAGGCCAGCGTCGGGACAAACGCCCTGGATCTGGCGCTCCGGCTGGACCATGCGGCCACCGTCTACTCCGCGGAGCATTTCTCTAGCTGTGTGCACGGCTGGGTGTGCTGGGCCGCCCCGGTGCACGACCCGGGTACCGGGCGGCAGCTCGGCGTGCTCGACCTTTCCACGACCTGGGACCGCTCTCATCCGATCGGCCTGGCCACCGCCGCGGCCCTCGCCCGGCTACTGGGACGCGAAGTGCGCGAGATCGTCCTGGCCGCCGCGCAGGGTGGCGCGAGTCCCGGCGGCGGATTGCTGGAACTCAAGCTGCTCGGCCAGGCCAGCGCGCAGCTTGACGGCATGCCCCTGCGGCTCACCAGGCGGCAGCTGGAGATCCTGGCCCTGCTGGCCCTGAATCCCGACGGGCTTAGCCTGGGCGAGCTGCACGCCCGGCTCTACGGTGACCGGCCGGTGAGCCAGGGCACGCTGAAGGCGGAGATGTCGCAGCTGCGGGCCCTGCTCGGGGGGCGGCTGGCATCCCGGCCGTACCGGATCGGCCTCGACGTGCACTGCGATGTCACCGACGTGCTGCGCCGGCTGCGGGCAGGGGACGTGGCGGGAGCCATGGACCGATACGGCGGCGAGCTACTTGGCGGCTCCGAAGCCCCGGCGCTGGCTGAGTTCGGCACCTTCGTCACGGTGGCCCTGCGCAACGCGCTGCTGGCCGATCCTCAGCCAGCCGCGGTGCAGCGGTACCTGGAGCTGGCGCCGCATGACCTCGACCTTCTCGGTCGCACCCCGCGGCCGGCAACCTACCAACGGCCAACCTCGCCCGGCTTACGATTAGCGCCTCTCATTGAGGAGGGACGAAATGGCCCATACCGCCGTCTCGGGAAACATTCGCTCATTCCGGCCGCAGCCAGCTGTCCCGGCTCAAGCCGCCCGCCGCCATCAGCCGGCCGTGCCGCGGCAAGTCGCGGAGCGCGAGCGGCAGCAGATGGCCATGGAACTGCACGACGGGCCCATTCAGGAGGTCCTGGCGGCTGGGCTGGCCATCGACTTGTGCCTGGCTGACACGCCCGCGGGATCGCCGATGTACGGGCGGCTTGAACATGCCAAGCGGCTGACCGCCACGGCCGTTCGGCGACTGCGATCGTCGCTGCAGAACCTGCGCGACGGCGCGAGCGCCGCTGATGAACAGCTTCCCGACATGCTGCGGCGCCTCGAGGCCCGTTATTGCGCAGATCAGCTTCACGTCAGCGTGGATGTGAGTGGCGCGCTGGTGCCGCTTCCGGGGGCGGTGCGCCGGTCGCTGTTCCAGGTGGCCAGCGAGTGCGTCTTCAACGCAGCCGTCCACGGCGGGGCAGGTCGCGCGGTCATCCGGCTGGGCTACGGCTCCGGCGTGCTGACGCTGTGCATCGCGGACGACGGGGACGGAAAGCTGAAGGCGCTCAGGAAGATCATCCGGGGCGCGGTGCCCGGCACGGGCGGCGGCTACCACCTAGGCCTGGCCGACATCGCCGCGCGGGCCGAAGAGATGGGCTGGACACTCCGCATCGATCGATCCGAACTGGGCGGGATCGCGGTCACGGTCGTGGCGCCTGGCCCGGTGGCCGGTGACAGACAAGGAGGCACCAATGGATGAGATCAGGGTGGCCATCATCGACGATCACGCGATCGTCCGCCAGGGATTGCGGGCCATGATCGACAGGGAACCGGATCTCCGGGTGGTCGGCGAGGCGCCGTCCGCCCGGCTGGCCCCGGCGATGCTCGACCAGGCGCGTCCCAGGGTCGTGCTCCTCGATCTCAGGCTGACTGCGGGCAGCGAGTGCGACGGCCTCGCGCTGTGCGCCACGATAACCCAGCGCTACCCCGACATCCGGGTGCTCGTGCTGACTAGCTCCGCCGATGAATGGCTGATCCTCGAGTCCATCAAGCAGGGCGCGAAGGGCTTCGTGGTGAAGGACGTGGACCTGACCGAGCTGGTCCGGGCGATCAGGGCCGTGAACCGGGGGGAGAGCGCCTTCGACGCCCGGAGCGCGGGGGTCGTCGTCCGCTGGATGCACGGCAGCCAGCGTCCCGGGACGGCCGCAAGTGATATCACGCCGCGGGAGCGGGAGATCCTGACCTTGCTCGCCCGCGGGCTGAGCAACGTCGCGATCGGGCAGCGCCTGTATATCTCCTCAGCAACGGTGAAATTCCACGTCGGCAACCTCATGCAGAAACTCGGCGCACGACGCCGCGCCGAGGCGGTGTACGCGGCCAGCAAACTCGGCCTAATCTGACTAGCCCTAATCTGACCGGCTCATGGCCGGGCTCAGGTCGTGCTAAGCCCGGCCATCTCCCTCCTCGTCTACTCTGGCCATCTCCTACCAGGCACCGGTCATAGCAGGGTGGTGACCGCCTTGACCTCGGTGTAGTTGTTCAGGACCTCGTGGCCCATCTCGCGGCCCCAGCCGGACTGCTTATAGCCGCCGAACGGCAGCGCCGCGTCGAACACGTTGTAGCAGTTGACGTACACGCTGCCCGCCCTGAGCTTCTTCGCCAGTGCGTGCGCCTTGGAGATGTCCTTGGTCCAGATCCCGGCCCCGAGGCCGAACGGGCTGTCATTGGCCCTGGCCGCGAGGTCGTCAAGGTCACTGAACGGCTCGGCGACGACGACTGGCCCGAAGATCTCCTCCTTCACCACCTTCATGTCGCCGTGCGTGTTGATCAGCACCGTCGGCTCGATGAAGAAGCCGCGGTCACCGAACGTGCCGCCGCCGGCCAGTGCGGTGGCTCCCTCGGCCTTGCCGGATTCCAGGAAGCTGTTGACCCGCTTGAACTGCTCCTCCGACACCATGGGGCCCATCTGGGTACCCGCTTCCATGCCGGCGCCCAGCTTGATCGACTTCGCGATCTCCGCGACGCCGCCGACCACATCGTCGAAGCGGTTCTGGTGCACGAACAGCCGCGAGCCGGCCACGCAGCACTGGCCATGGTTGAAGAAGATGGCGTTGGCCGATCCCTCGACCGCGGCGTCCTCTGCGTCGTCGAAGACGATGTTCGGGCTCTTGCCGCCGAGTTCCAGGCTCACCTTTTTCAGGTTGCCCGCGGCCGCGTGCACGATGAGCTTGCCTACGTCGGTTGACCCGGTGAACGCCACCTTGTCGACGTCAGGATGGGCGGCGAGCGCGCCGCCGGCCGTCTCGCCGAAGCCCGTCACGACATTCACCACGCCGTCGGGCAGCCCGGCTTCGGCCATCAGCTCAGCCAGCCGCAGTGCGGTCAGCGAGGTCTGCTCGGCCGGCTTGAGCACCACGGTGCACCCGGTCGCGAGCGCGGGGGCGAGCTTCCACGCGGCCATCAGCAGCGGGAAGTTCCACGGAATGATCTGCCCGACCACGCCGACGGGCTCCCGCAGCGTGTAGCAGTGGAAGTTCGCGCCCGGCATATAGGGCACCGAGATGTTGATCGTGTTGCCCTCGATCTTGGTGGCCCAGCCGGCCATGTACTGGAACATGTCCGCCGACAGGGACACGTCCGCGACCTTCGCGACGGCATACGGCTTGCCGTTGTCGAGTGACTCGAGCTGGGCAAGCTCGTCGAGGTGCTCGTAGATCAGGTCACCGATCTTCCAGATGAGGCGTCCGCGTTCGGACGGCGTCATCCTGCTCCATGGGCCATCGTCGAAGGCCGAGCGCGCGGCCCGGACCGCCCGGTTGATGTCCTCGGCGCCGCCCTCGGCGATGCGCGCGAGGGTCTCGCCCGTCGCTGGGTTCGGGGTCTCGAACGTCCTGCCTGACGCGGCGTCTGTCCATTGCCCGTTGATGAACAACTGGCGCGGCGTTGCGATGAAGGCCTCGGTGTTCTTGTCCAGAGTTACCGTCATTGGAAGTTATCTCCTTGGCTATAGAAGGTAGAGGCAGTCAATGCCCCGCGCGGCTCGTGGTTGCTTCCATGCCACGATCCGGCCGGGAGACGGCGCCCCAGGCCAGTGCTCACCATGAGACGGCAAAATGACCGGTGAGGGGAATGCCGGCGACCCTAAACCGCCTGTATGGCGCCGCCATACCGGCCGATTGGCTAGGTGGGAACTGGCCGGATGTCAGCGGTGCTCGCGACCTGCGGAGGGTGCCGCGCGCGGCCTTGTTTCGCGGAGGCTGGAAGGGAGTCTCAGGAGGAGCGCAAATGCCCGAAACACATTCTTCGCCCGGTGACCGCGTCGCGGAACTGCTGCAGGTCGAGAAGTTCCCGCCGCCAGCCGGCTTTGCCGCCCGGGCGCTGGTAAGCGACCCCGCCGTGTACGAGCAGGCGGCGGCCGACCCCGCGGCCTGGTGGGCGGCGCAGGCGCGCGAGCGGCTGCACTGGGACACGCCGTTTTCCTCGGTGCTCGATGACAGCAACCCGCCGTTCTACACGTGGTTCGCCGACGGGACCCTCAACGTGTCCTACAACTGCCTGGACCGGCATGTGCTGGCCGGGCGGGGGGACCGGGTCGCCTTCCACTGGCGCGGCGAGGAGGGCGAGGAACGCGACCTGACCTATGCCGAGCTCCTCGGCGACGTGCAGCGGCTCGCTAACGCGCTCAAGGCGCAGGGGGTAAGGAAGGGCGACGTCGTCGGCATTTACCTGCCGATGATCCCCGAGGTGGTCGTGGCCATGCTCGCCTGCGCCCGCATCGGCGCGCCGCATACCGTTGTCTTCGGCGGCTTCGCTCCCACTGCGGTGCGTGAGCGAATGGAGGTCTCCAAGGCCAAGGCGCTGATCATCCCGGACGGGTCCCGGCGGAAGGGCAAGTTCATCCCGGTCAAGCACCAGGTGGACGAGGTGATCTCGGATCTGCCCGACCTGGAGACGGTCGTGGTAGTCAGGTCCACCGGCGCCGGATGCGTCATGCGGCCCGGACGTGATGTCTGGTTCGACGACCTGATCGCCAGCGCCGACCCGGTCTGCCCGGCGGAGCCGATGGAGGCCGAGCACCCGCTGTTCCTGCTCTACTCCTCCGGCTCCACGGCCAAGCCCAAGGGCATCCTGCACACCACGGGCGGCTACCTGACCGCAGTCACCACCACCACCGCGACGGTCTTCGACCTCGATCCCGAGCACGACGTCTTCTGGTGCACGGCCGACGTCGGCTGGATCACCGGGCATTCGTATATCGTCTACGGCCCGCTGGCCAATGGCTGCACCTCGGTGATGTTCGAGGGCGCCCCGGACTACCCGGACAAGGACATCTGGTGGGAGATCGTCGAGCGGTACGGTGTCACGATTTTCTACACCGCGCCGACCGCCATCCGGGCCTGCATGAAGTGGGGCGCCGAATATCCGGCCAAGCGCGACCTGTCATCGCTGCGGCTGCTCGGCACCGTCGGCGAGCCGATCAACCCCAAGGCCTGGCTGTGGTATCACACGGTCATCGGCGGCGAGCGCTGCCCCATCGTGGACACCTGGTGGCAGACGGAGACCGGCGCCATCATGATCACCACCTTGCCCGGCCTCCTCACGGCGAAGCCGGGATCGGCCGGCCTCCCGCTGCCCGGCATCTCGGCCGCCCTGCTGGACGAGTCGGGTGAGGAGATCGAGCAGGGTAGCGGCCTGCTCGCGCTGACCAGGCCGTGGCCGGGCATGCTCCGCACCCTGTACCACGATCCCGACCGGTACGTGCAGACCTACTTCGACAAGTTCGGCCCGCGCACCTACTTCGCCGGCGACGGCGCGCGGCGCGACGAGGACGGCTATTTCTGGATCACCGGGCGGGTCGACGACATCATCAACGTATCCGGCCACCGGCTGTCCACCGCCGAGATCGAATCGGCCCTGGTCTCGCACCCCGCGGTCGCCGAAGCCGCGGTCATCGCCGCCGCCGACGACCTGACCGGCCAGTCGGTGATCGCCTACGTCACCCTGGGCTCCGGCGCTACACCCGGGCTGGAGATGGAAACGGAGCTGCGCGAGCACGTCGGCCGCCAGATCGGCAAGCTGGCTCGGCCGAACCGGATCATCTGGGCCGACGACCTGCCCAAGACCAGGTCCGGGAAGATCATGCGCAGGCTCCTGCGGGACATCGCGGAAGGCCAGGAGCCCGGCGACGTCACCACCCTGCGCGATGCGTCCATACTGGCCCAGCTCCAGCAGGATGCCGCGCCCAACCAGTCCAAGGAGAACAAATGACTGCTACCGACTCATCCGCGCCGCCCGAGGGGATCGCCCAGGACATCGAGGCGCCCGTCGCCGAGCAGGCGACCGTCGGCCCGCTGACCGGTGACCCGGCCATCATCGGCGTCCCCACCTTCGTCGTCGGATCCCTGATGCTCGGCCTGGTCCTCATCAAATACGCTCCCGCCTCAGGCGGGGCGCTGCCGATCATCATCCTGGCCACCGGCATCGGGCAGCTCCTGGCCACGGTATGGAGCGCGGCGCTGGGCCAGTCCGCCGTGGCGGCGGTCTTCGCCGTCTTCGGCGGTTTCTGGCTCAGCTACGCCGCCCTGCTGATCGGGCTGGCACACGGCTGGTGGGGGGTAACTCCGGCCGCCACCGTCCACACCGTGGCCGCCTTCCTGATCAGCTGGATCGTCATCATCGCGGTCCTGACCGCGGCCAGCCTGCGCCTGCCGTCGGCCTTCACGCTGATCTTCGTGCTGGTGGAACTGGCCCTGATCCTGGTCCTGGCGGGCACCGTGAACGGCACGCCGGACTTGTCCAAGGCGGCCGGCATCGTCGTCTTCGCGTTCGCCGCGGTCGGAGCCTACGTCTTCGCCGGGTCGCTCAGCGTGGCCACCGGGGGACGGCCCTTCCCGCTGGGCCGTCCGGTCATGACCTGACCAGGCTGCGGAAACGGCCGGCCCGTCACGGCACGCCGGCCGTTTCCGTCTGCCTGGATAGCACCCGGCCCGTATAGGACGGGCCATTCCGGGAACGGGTGCTGGTGTGAGCGCCACGATGAGGACCGGGCTACGGCGCGGGGATGCCGTGGCAGGCCGGAGGCTGAGGCGGCGCGTCGGCGCGGCCGCCGTAATGGCGCTGGCCCTGCTGACGGCGGCGTGCACCGGCAGCGGACACGGCACCAGCCAGGTAAGTCCTGCGGCCAACGCCAAGACCGGGGCCGCCACGCCCCGACCCGCGACGGCCGTCCCCGAGGTGAAGATAACGCCCGCGAACGGCGCCGCCGACGCCGACCCGTCCGCTGGCATCACCGTGACGGCGGCCGGCGGCACGCTAAAGAACGTCACCGTGCGTACCTCAGGCGATGCGGTATCCGGGGGCCTCAGCCAGGGCGGCAAGGTCTGGCGCAGCCAGTGGGCGCTTGACGTCTCGCAGGCCTACACGGTGACGGCGGTGGCGTCCCGAAGCGGCGGCGGCACCGTCACCGCCACGAGTACCTTCCGCACGCTGACGCCGGGCCGGACGTTCACGACCGAGATCCTCGAGGGCTACGACCAGACCTACGGCGTGGGAATGCCGATCATCTTGTACTTCAGCCAGCCGGTCACCGACAAGGCCGCGGTCGAACGGGCCCTGCAGATCACGACGTCGAAGCCGGTCGTCGGCGCGTGGTACTGGGATTATGCCTGCAACATGGCCGCCACCTGCACCTACTTCCGGCCGCGTGATTACTGGCCGGCCGGCACCACGGTGAGCTTCACCGGGCACCTGAACGGGGTACAGGCCGCGCCGGGCGTGTACGGCTACCATACCCTGACCCAGACCTTCGACATCGGTCCGTCGCTGGTAGCGGTAGGGAACACCGCGACGCACCGCACGCAGATCTACTACAACGGCAAGCTCCGCTACGACTGGCCGATCAGCTCCGGCAGGCCGGGCGACGACACTCCCGACGGGAGCTACCTGACCATCGAGAAGGCCAACCCGGTGCAGATGACCGGCCCGGGATACAGCCTGTCGGTGCCCTGGTCGGTGCGGTTCACCTTCAGCGGGGATTACTACCACGACGCCTACTGGTCCGTGGGAGAGCAGGGCTTCCAGAACGTCAGCCACGGCTGCATCAACCTGTCGCCCGCTGACGCTGAGACGTACTACAACCTGGCCGTACCCGGTGACCCCATCACGATCACGGGCAGTTCGAAGGGCGGCACCTGGGACAACGGCTGGACCGAATGGTTCCTCAGCTGGCCGCGGTACCTCCAGGGCAGCGCGCTGCACGAGGCCGTACAGGCCGGGCCGGGCGGCAGCACGTTCGTCGACCCTTCGACGCTGCCCGCCTCGACCGCGACCGCGCCGCTGCAGACGTCTCCGGCCAGCAACTCCGCAGCAGCCTAGGGCAGCTGCGCCCTCCGGCCGGCCGGTCCTGCCGGTCAGCGTCCGGCCAGCCCGGCCTGGATGTCTTCAGTGGCGCGGTCCAGCCCGTCGAGGTCACGGACCACGTCCACGCGATCGCACAGCTCCGCGTAGCGCGGCAGATCGCAGTGGCCCAGACGCCACACGTTCCGCCTCTCCGGCGTCAGCCAGATGAGCTGCTTGCAGCGCCTGGCGATCTCCTCGAAGGCCGCCATGTTGGCGTCGTGGCCGTTGCCGCGCCCGTCGCCGAGGATCACCACGGTGGTCCGCCTGGTCACCAGCTCAGGGAACTCCTCGTGGAATCGCCCGAACGCCGTACCGTAGTCGGAGTCGGCGTCGACGTCCAGCACGTCGCCGCCGAAGATCGCCTCCAGCGCGCGTTCCACCGGATGTTCGGCGAACAGGTCGGTGACCTCCACTATGTCGGCCACGAACGCGAACGTGCGCACCTGCCCGAACAGCCGCTGCAGGCCATGCATCAAGTACAGGGTGAAGCGCGCCGTGTGGCGGACCGACAGGCTTACGTCGGCGAGGACGACGAGGCGGGGCTTGTCCTGCCTGCGCGCCACCGTCACCGGCCGGAACGGGATTCCGTCGAAGCGCATGTTGGTGCGCATGGTGCGACCCGGGTCGACGCGGCCCCGGCCGGCCACCACGCGCCGGTGGGTGAGGGCGCCTGGCATGGTCTTGGCCAGGCGGCGCAGGGTCTCCTCCAGCCGCTGACGTTCGGCCTCGCCGACCGCGGGCGTGCGGACGCCGGCCCGCTCCGGGGATTCGATGGCCCGGCGGTCCATGGCCGCGAGGGCCTCCAGGTGGCGCTTGAGCAGCTCGCTGAGGTTCGCGATCTCGCCGCCTGCCCCGCGCGCCAGGGCCGCGAGCGCGTCCGTCGTCACGTCGGCATCCGAATCGCCGAGCCAGTCGAGCAGGGCCTGCTCCTCGGCCACCGTCAGGTCGGCGTCGAGCCGGGTCCCTGGGCTGTTCTGCAGCTTGCCCGGCAGGCCCCCGCCGTGCAGCCGGGACGCATCGAGCTGAACGCGAGGGCCGGAAGAGGCCAGACGGCCACGCTCCTTGGACAGCACGATCTCGTCCGTCATCGACGCCAGGTCGATCTTGTTGGCCTCCTGGTGCAGGTTGTAGGCCGCCGCCAGATCCTGCTGGCGGAAGAAGTCGCGGATGTCCGCCGGCTTGCCGTGCGAATGGCCCTGCTGGGGAGTCTGCGAGGCCTCCGGCGAAATCATGAACGACTCCGCGGTGCCGGTGTCGGCCAGGTCGTCGTGAGCGTGATCGTGGCGCTGCTGCTCGGGCGCCGCGACCGGTTCGAGCCGGAAGTAACGGTCGAAGACCTCGTCAAACAGCTCCTCGTCGCGCCGGTCCTTGACGAGCGCCACCCGCAGCACGCATCGCAGGGTCTCGCGATCGGCCAGGGCGCCGTGCTGGGACGCGGCGCGCATGGCGTCGAGCGCCTCGGTCACCGACACGCGGACCCCGCGCAAGCGCAGGAGCCGCACGAACCGGTGCAGGCTCTTTTCCATAACTCCCCACTCGCCTCCGGGGCCCCGCCCGCCTCCCCATCCCTCTTCATTGCGCCCCTTTGGCTCGCGGGGAGCTACAGCGCCCGGCGGCGCGCCAGACCCTTGGCGAACGAGCGGCTGCCCTGGCTGGTAGGGACGGCGCGGACCCCGGAAGCGACCGAGGCGGCCGGTGTGGGGGCCCCGTAGTAGTGCTCGTCGTGGCGCCCGGGCTGGTCTTTCGCCGCCCGTTCGGCCCTCGCATCGGCGTCCTGACCGGCACCGGCGGGCGGTCCTTGACCGTGATCGTGCCGGTGTTCGGTACTGTGCTCGTGACCGTGGTAATGGTCGTGGGGGTGGTCGCGTCCGGGCTCGTCGGCTAGGGCGGCGTTCGGGTCGACCAGGGACGGCAGCGCCTCCAGCGCGCGCCGGACGTCGCGCGAGTACTTGACCACCACCGAGATGGTGTCGGCGAGGACGGCCGGGGCGATTTCCTCGACTCCGAGCACCGCCAGCGTGCGGGCCCAGTCCACGGTCTCCGAGATGCTGGGCGCCTTGCGGAGGTCGAGCCCGCGCAGTCCGCGGACGATCTGGACGAGGTGCTCGGCGGCCACGTCGGGCAGGCCCGTCTTCTTGCTCCGCAGGATCTCGAGCTCGCGCTCGGCGCTCGGATAGTCCAGAAACAGGTGCAGGCAGCGGCGCTTGAGCGCGGCGGACAGGTCGCGCGTGTTATTGGAGGTGAGGATGACGCACGGCGGATGGCGGGCGAGGAACGTGCCTATCTCCGGTACCGATACCTGGTACTCGGCGAGCATTTCGAGGAAGACCGCCTCCAGAGCCTCGTCCGCGCGGTCAACCTCGTCGATCAGCAGGACCACGGGATCGGGCGAGCGGATGGCTTCGAGCAGCGGGCGCGGGGCGAGGAAGCGCTCGGAGAAGAAGGCGCTCTCCTGCTGCGCGATCCGCTCGATCGCCGTGTGCAGGTCGGGGGTGTCGCCGAGCAGCTGGCCGATCTTCTCCCGCAGGATCTGGGTGTACAGGAGCTGCTTGCCGTAATCCCACTCGTACAGCGCCTTGGTGTCGTCCTGGCCTTCATAGCACTGCAGCCGCAGCAGCCGCCGCCCGGTCGCCGCGGCGATGGCCTTGGCCAGCTCGGTCTTGCCGACTCCGGCGGGCCCCTCGACCAGCAAGGGCTTGTCGAGCTGGGCCTGGATGTATACCGCCGTGGCCAACTGCCGGTCGGCGATATACCCGTGGCCGGCCAGCGCGCCGGTGACGTCATCGACGGTGTCGAAGTACGGCATTCGTTCTCCAGGTAGGGCCCAATGGTAGGCCCGGTGCGCCAGCACCGGGCCTACCACCTGAGGCAGGATCTCAGCTTAGGAGGTCATCCAGGTCGCCGTTCATGCAGTGGTCTACCACGGGCCGAACGGTCTCGAACGTGCACTCCTTGGCGTTACCCGGGGTGCAGGCGTCGCCCAGGACGTGGTTGGTGATCCGGTCGACGTCCTCGGCGTCCCCGCGGACCACCGGCGCGTTCTCATAGAACTTGGTCGGGCCCTTACCGAGCCGGTTCTTCGAGTAGGTGTCCTGCGTCACGTCGGTAAACTTCTCCGCCACGCCAACGTCGCGGAGCAGCCGGATGGCCGCGGCGAGCGCGGCCTCGGCCGCCTGGACGTCGGTCATTCCGTGCGTGTCCACGCCCATCACCGCGGCGATCTCGGCGAAGCGCTTGTAGGCCACCGGCATGTTGAACGCCCAGACCCGGGGTAGCGCGATCGCGTTGTTCAGGCCGTGATGGAGATCGTAGAAGGCGCTCACCGCGTGCGAGATGGAGTGGATGATGCCCAGCCCGCCGGAGTTGAACGCCTGGGCCGCGATGTACTGCGCGTACATCATGCCCTCGCGGCCGGGCAGATCCTGCGGGTTCCACGTCGCCTGGCGCAGGTTCTCGGCGGTGAGCTTGATCGCGTACAGCGCGTTGCCCAGCGACGGCGGGAAGTTCAGCCGGGAGACGTAAGGCTCGCTGGCGTGCGCGAGCACGTCGAAGCCGCACTGCGCCGTGTAGTCGACCGGGCAGTCGTAGTACAGGGTCGGGTCGTCGACCGCGAGTGTGGCCACGGCCGCGTCGTCAAAGGCGACGTACTTGTGCGGCTGGTCCGGGTCGGTCGTCGTATCGGTGATGACGTAGGCCCAGGAGGTCTCCGACCCGGTGCCTGCCGTCGTTGAGACCGCGATGTGCGGCGGGTTCTTGGGGTTCTCGCTCTTGTTGAAGCCCTCGAACTCGTTCACGCTGCGGCCGTCGTGGGCCACCGAGATCCGGGCGCCCTTACAGGCGTCGTGGCTGGACCCGCCGCCGATCGAGATGAAGCTGTCGCACTTGTTTTCCTGGTAGAGCGCGACCGCGTCCATCACGTTGTAATCCTTGGGATTGGACTCCACCTTGTCGTAGACCACGACTTCGAGCCCGTGATAGCGGAGCGAGCCGACGATTTTCGGCACGGTGTCGCTGCCGCGCAGGCCCGACGTCATGACGAGCACCCGGCTGAATCCCAGCTTCTTGGCCTCAGGGCCGAGGAGTTCCCATGCGCCAGGTCCCAGCATGGCCCGCGGGAATGGATGGAACTCCTTGATAGGAAATGGCTTGAGAAGTTCTTCTACTTGCATTATCTGCCTTTCTGGCGGGACGAGCTTGGCGCTATGACGTCAGTTTGGACATTAAGCCGTGGTGGCTCGCGGGGGAATATCCTCATCGGTAAACCGGACGCATGGCAGGCCCGAACCGTCAATTAGGACAGTGGCGGCCTAGCCAATCGGGCAGTGTTGCCTGCCGCGACCCGGAGAACCGCGGGCCGGGTGTGAGCCGGTCTAGCACGAGCCACCCACCGTCGGCGGCGTACACGTCCTGCGACCAGCCCGGGCTTCCCGGGCTTTCTGGGTCGGCGCCGATCCTGGCCAGTCGACCAAGGTCAAAGGCCTGTACGTGCCCGAAGGTGGGGTCCGGCGCCTCTTCCAGGGGCACGGCGACCACCACTCGGTGCCGGGCGACGCGGCGCAGCTGCGCGAGGGCCCGGCCGGACGCCTCGGCCGGGAGATGCTCTAGGACGTGGACCGCCAGGACCGTGTCCACCGACTCATCGGAGATCGGCAGGGCCAGCAGGTCAGCCGCTGCGAAGCGGGCCGGGCTGCGCTGCGCGCGGGAGATGCGGCCGGCCAGTGCGACAGCCGAAGGGACGAGGTCAGTGCCGAGGATCCGCAGTCGCGGGTTCCGGTCGGCGGCCAGCAACGGGAGGAAGCCGAAGCAGCACCCGACGTCCAGGACCGTCGTGCCGCGGATCAGCGACATGACGCGGGAGTAGATGCGGGCGAAGGTGGCCACGCTGCCTGTCCCGCCAGGATCAGGGCGGCGCAGGCGCCGCATGGTGTTGCCGTAAAAGCCGGCCCACGCCTGCATCGGGTCGGGATGAGTCGCCTGGACCGTATCGACGAAGACACGCTCGAACGCCGGCCCGTCAGGCACCAGCCCGAGCGGCGCGAGTTCGGTGGCGATGTGACCGGCGAGTTCGTTGCTGATCCCAGTGCTTGAAAACCGTGGCCGGACGCGCCCGTCTTGAATAAGAAAATGTGGTGTTTTGATTGAAGGCATGCTGCCAGGATCTCGGTCGGACGCGACTTAGGCACCTGCCCGATTGGCCAGGGGACGCTGCCCGGTCAGGCAGTTACCGGCGCGCGCGCAGACCCCTAAGTTTGACGTGAAAGTGCCCATGCCGCGCGGAGGGAAAGGCCTTACTGAAATGATCGACGACAACCCTGACTCCGATGACGAAAACATCACTTACGTTGATGAGTTGCTCGTCGAGGAGGTATCCATCGACGGTATGTGCGGCGTCTACTGACGGCCGCCGCGGCCCTTTATGAGCACCCAGTGGCATTCGACCTGGACCGCGCCTACCGGCTGAACCCGGCGGCTACCTTGCGCCCCGAGCCGTTCGGCGCCTTGATCTATCACTTCGGCAACCGACGGCTGAGCTTCCTGAAGACCCGGCAGCTGGTCACCGTGGTCCAGACTCCTGGAGCGCCACGACAGTGCGGCCGACGCCCTGGCCGCAGCCGGCGTGCCCGTCCGGGAGCGGGCGCGTTACACCGCGGCGCTGGCCGCGCTGGCCGATTCGGAGGTTATCGATGCGTACTGACCAACCCAGCCTGCCCCAGCCCGCCGCCACCCTGACCGAGCAGTTCAAGGGCGGGCTGACCGCGCCGATCTGCCTGACCTGGGAACTTACCTATGCCTGTAACCTGCAGTGCGTGCACTGCCTGAGCGCATCCGGGCGGCGTGACCCACGCGAGCTCAGCACGGCCGAATGCATGCGGGTGGTCGACGAGCTAGAGCGAATGCAGGTGTTCTACGCGAACATCGGGGGCGGCGAGCCGACGCTCCGCCCGGACTTCTGGGACCTGCTCGACTACAGCGTCGCGCACCACGTGGGCATCAAATTCTCTACCAATGGCGTCCGGCTGGATAAGCGGGCCGCGCAGCGGCTGGCCCGGACCGTCTACGTAGACGTGCAGATTTCCATCGACGGAGCGACTGCGGACGTCAACGACGCGGTCCGGGGCACCGGCAGCTTCGCCCTGGCGCGGCGGGCGATGGATAATCTCGCCGCGGCAAGCTTCGGCGAGTTCAAGATCTCCATCGTTGTGACCAGGCAGAATGTGTCGCAACTCGACAAGTTCAAACAGATCGCCGACGCGTACGGCGCTCGGCTGCGGGTGACCAGGCTCAGGCCCTCCGGCCGGGGCGCCGACAGCTGGGCCGACCTGCACCCGACCGGGGCCCAGCAGCGCCTGCTGTACGACTGGCTGTCTGCGCGGCCGGACGTGCTGACCGGCGACTCCTTCTTTCACCTGTCCGCGCTCGGCGCCCCGCTGCCGGGACTCAACCTATGCGGCGCGGGCCGCGTGGTCTGCCTGATCGATCCGGTCGGCGACGTCTACGCCTGCCCGTTCGTACTGCACGAGGAATTCCGGGCGGGCAACGTGCGCGAGCCCGGCGGCTTCACCCGGTTGTGGCGCGAGTCCGAGCTTCTGCTCGGGCTGCGCGAGCCGTCCGCCACGGGCGCCTGCGCGTCGTGCGGGATGTTCGACGCCTGCCAGGGCGGGTGCATGGCCGCGAAGTTCTTTACCGGGCTGCCGCTGGACGGGCCGGACCCGGAGTGCGTGCTGGGACATGGCGAGCGCGAGCTGGCCAAGGTGTGCCTCCCGGACCGGCCGCGGGCCGGACCTGGCCATTCCCGCCGCCAGGCGGGACGCTCCGCCCCGGTCTTCGTTCCGGTCGACCTGATCGCCGTCAGGGCCGTCACGTGAGCCTGCTCGAGCCGCTAGCCCTGGGTCAGGTTCGCACGCCGAGCCGGGTGATGTTCGGCCCGCACGAGACCAACCTGGGCCGGGGCCGGGCCATCTCGGCGCGGCATGTCGCCTACTACGAGCGCCGGGCGGCGGGCGGCTGCGGCGTCATCGTGACCGAGATCGCCAGCGTGCATCCGTCGGACTGGCCCTACGAGCACGCGCCGCTGGCCGCGGACTGCGGGCCGGGCTGGTCGCAGACTGTCGCGGCCTGCGCGCCGCACGGGACAGTCGTGCTGGCCGCGCTCGGTCACGCCGGGATGCAGGGCTCTTCGGCGTTCTCCCAGGCCGCGCTGTGGGCACCGTCACGGGTTCCGGATGCCGGATCTCGTGAGCTGCCCATGGAAATGGCGGAGGCCGAGATCAATGCGGTGGTCGACGGGTTCGCAGCCGCCGCGGCCCTGGCGCGCCGATCTGGGCTGCACGGCGTGGAGATCAACGCCGGCCAGTACTCGCTGCTGCGCCAGTTCGCCTCCGGGCTGACCAACCAGCGCACTGACGCCTACGGTCAGGACCGGCTGCTGCTGACCGAGCGCGTGCTGCGCTCGGTGCGCACCGCGCTCGGCAGTGACAGGGTGCTCGGCCTGCGGCTGTGCTGCGACGAGCTCGCCCCCTGGGCCGGCGTGACGCCCGAGATGGCCGCGGAATCGGCCGCACGGCTGGCCGGGCAGCTCGACTACCTCGTGGTGGTGCGCGGGTCGATCTACTCGGTACCGGCTACCCGGCCCGACCTGCACTCCGAGCCAGGCTTCGGCATTGAGCTGTGCCGTCTCATCCGGGCGGCAGTGAAGGGGGATGGGCCAGGGGGTACGGGGGGTGGGAGCCCCCCGTGCGCGGAGGAGGTGGGTGGGGGTCCGATCCCGGTTGTCCTGCAGGGCAGCGTGGTGGACCCGGCTGCGGCTTCGCGGGCGCTGGACGACGGGGCCGCCGACCTGGTCGAGATGACCAGGGCTCAGATCACCGACCCTGACCTGGTCGCACGGCTGCGGGCCGGCCAGCCGGACCGGATCCGCCCCTGCCTGCTGTGCAATCAGGCGTGCATGGTCCGCGACAACAGGAACCCGGTCATCACCTGCGTGATCGAGCCCGGCAGCGGTCACGAGCTCGACGGCGTCGATGGCTGTGGCCCGGACCAGAACCCGAGCACGGTGCTGGTGGTCGGCGGCGGCCCGGCCGGCCTGGAGGCGGCCAGGGTACTGGCTGAGCGCGGACACCGGGTGCGGCTGGCCGAGCGCGGACCGGCCCTGGGCGGCATGCTGACGACAGCGGCCGCAGTGCACGGCCGGCATCGGCTGGGTGTTGCGGTGGACTGGTGGCGCCGGGAGCTGGCGCGGCTGGACGTGACCGTCTCGCTGGGGCACGAAGTCAGCGCGGCCGAGCTGGACGAGGCCATCGCCCAGGGCACGCGCGTGCTGCTGGCCACCGGGTCCGTGCCCGGCCCGCGTGACTACCGCATCGCGCCCGGCGCGCACGTGGTGGAGGCGGCCGACCTGGTCGCCCTGGCGAGCTCCGGCGCCCTTGACCAGCTCCCGGAAGGCCGGGCCGTCGTGTTCGACCCGATCGGCGGGCCCGTGGGGGTCGGTGTGGCCGAGCTGCTGGCCGCGAACGGCCGGCCGACGTCGATCGTCACTCAGGACCAGATCGCCGGTACCCAGCTGGCTCTCACCGGCGACCTCGCCGATGCCAACTCGCGGCTGCAGCGGGCGGGCGTGCGACGCGAGCTGCGCGCTCTGCTGCGCGAGGCGGCCTGCGATCATGTGCTACTTGAGGACCGGTGGACCGGCGAGCAGCGCACGGCGGACTGCGGGTTCGTCGTGCACTGCGGGCACCGGCTGCCGGATGAGGCCCTGTACCTGCATCAGCCGGGCACGTTGCGGGCCGGCGACTGCGTGGCTCCCCGGACGGTGCTAGAGGCGGTGCTTGAGGGCCGCCGGACAGCGATGGCGATCTCCGCGGCCGATCAGCTTCCTGAGCTGTCGGCCCTGGCCGTGGCGGGCGGCGGCCGATGAGCGGGGCCAGCCGGTACCGGTACCTGTTCTCGCCGTTGCGGATCGGACCGGTGGTGGTCCGTAACCGGATCGTGTTTTCCGCGCACCTGACCAACTACGCCGAGGACGGCCTTCCCACGCAGCAGCACGCCGATTACTACGCGGCACGCGCGGCGGGCGGCGTCGGCCTGATCATCACCGAGGAGCACTCGACTCATCCCACCGACTGGCCCTATGAGAAGCTGATCCACGGCTTCCACCGGACGGTCATCCCCGGCTACCAGAAGATGACCGCGGCGGCGCACGCGTACGACGTGCCGATCTTCGCGCAGCTCAACCACAATGGCGGGCAGGCCTCGTCGATGTTCTCCCGGCTGCCTGTGTGGGCGCCCAGTCCGGTGCCGGACCCGATGTTCCGCGAGGTTCCCAAGGCTGTCGACCGGCACGAGATCGCCGAGATCGTGGCCGGCTACGGCACGGTCGCCGGGCACTGCGCCGAAGGCGGCTTCGACGGCGTGGAGCTGCAATGCTCGCATTCCTCCATCGTGCGGGGATTCTTGTCCCCCGCGACGAACAAGCGCACCGATGCATACGGCGGCTCGTTGGAGGCCCGGGCCCGCATCCTGCTGGAAATCGTCGACGCGGTACGCGAGGCGATCGGGCCCGATCGCGCACTTGGCGTGCGGATCTGCGGCGACGAGCTGATCGAGGGCGGGAGCACGCTGGCCGAGGCGGTCGAGGTAGCCAGGATGATGGAGGCCACCGGCCAGGTCGACTACATCAACACCTCGATCGGCGTGGCCACCGCGACGCTGTTCATGATCGAGGCGTCGATGACCATCCCGCCCGGCTATGCCCTGTTCATCGCCAACGCGATGCGTCAGGCGGTCCGCATACCGGTCATCGGGGTGGGCCGGATCAAGGACCCGGTCCAGGCCGAGCGCGCGCTGGCTGACGGGCACTGCGACTTGGTGGGCATCGTGCGCGGCCAGATCGCCGATCCCGAGTTCGCGGCCAAGGCCCGGTCGGGGCATGCCACCGAGATCCGCACCTGCCTGTCCTGCAACCAGGAATGCGTCGGCCGGATGGGCCTGAACCGGTGGCTGGGGTGCATCGAGAATCCACGCACCGGCCGGGAGGCCATCTCCCTCCCGCCGCCGCGCCGCCGGGACCGGCGGGTGATCGTGGTCGGCGGCGGGCCGGCCGGCCTGCAGGCAGCCGCCACGGCGGCCCAGCGCGGCCATCACGTCACGCTGCTCGAGCGACAGGCACGCACGGGAGGGCAGGTCGCCGTGGCCGCATCCGTACCATCTCGGGCCGAGTTCCTCGACGTGGTGCGCAACCTCGCGGGCGAGTGCCAGCGCCACGGGGTAGAGATCAGGACTGGCGTGGCCGCCACCGCGCCGTGGCTGCTCGAACAGGCACCCGACGCCGTGGTGCTGGCGACCGGAGCGCGGCCTCAGCCGCCCTACTGGGCCGCTGGACTGCCGCGAGTTGTGGACGTCCGCGACGTACTCGAAGGCCGCGCCGAGCCCGCCGGGCAGGTGGTCGTGGTCGACGACCTGGGCTTCCATCAGGCCACCAGCGTCGCCGAGCTGCTGGCCGACCGTGGCTGCGAGGTGGAGATCATCACCGCCGGCATGGTCGTGGGCCAGGATCTCGGCATCACCCTTGATATGGAGACCTTCAACATGCGAGCGCATGCCAAGAGAATCCGCCAGGCCACCGACCTGGTGGTGATGGGCGCGGCCGAAGACGACGGGCCGGACGGGCGCTCCGGCGGGGTGAAGCTCTCGCTGCTGCATCATCCGACCGGCGAGGCCGCACAGCGGCACTGCGACTGGGTTGTGTGCGCGGTCCATCAGGCGCCCGAGGACGAACTGTGGCAGGAGCTGCAGCAGGCGCCGTTCGAGGTACATCGCGCCGGCGACTGCGTCACGCCGCGGCGGGCGCACTCGGCCGTGATCGAGGGACACCGGGCGGCGGTAGCGCTATGACCCTTGCAGCCGACGTCAAGATCCTGGCCGTCGTGGTGGTCCGCGACGGCCAGTTGCCAGCGGGCGCAGCCGAGACCGTCGCCGAGGCGGGTGGCGCGGCGCTGATCGCGGGATCGGGAACCGGAAAGGCGGCTGACGGGCTGGACGCCGCCAGCCGGGTATGGCTGCTCGAGATGTCCACGGTCGCCCCGGCCGCGCTGGCCAGTACGCTGGCGCCGGCGCTGGCGGGCGTGGACATGATCCTGCTGCCGGCGTCGCCGGACGGCCGTGATCTCGCGCCGAGGCTGGCCGTGATCCTGGGCCGGCCCCTGCTGGCAGGCGCCGTCCGGTGCGCGCCGGGCGAGGTGGAGGTGACCAGGCTCGACGATCGGCTGTCGGTGCGGATAGGGGTGGACGGGCCGGTGCTGGTGACGCTGCGGCCGGGCCTGGCCAGCAAGCATGAGCCGGCGCAGCCGGCGCAGGTGAGCATGCTCTCGCTCGCTCCCCCGCCGCCCTGCCGGGATGCCGAGAGCGTCGAGGTGCTGCAGCCCGAGCCCGGAGTGGTGGACCTGGCCGAGGCTCGCCGGATCGCGGGCGGCGGGGCCGGCCTGGTACCGGCTGGCGCTGACGGGGCGGCCGTGATGCGGCTGCTAGCCGACGTCGGCGCCGCGCTCGGGGCCAGCGCGGGCGCCACCCGGGTGGTGACCGACGCGGGCTGGATGAGCTACGACCGGCAGATCGGCACCACCGGCGTGTCCGTCAACCCGGAGCTCTACATCGCATTCGGCATCTCCGGGGCCGCGCAGCACGTCGGCGGGCTCGGCGCGCCGGAGCACGTGGTGAGCGTGAATACCGATCCGTCCTGCCCGATGACGGCCATGGCTGACCTCGGGATCGTGGCCGACGCCCCCGCGGTACTCAGCGAGCTGGCCAAGCAGCTCGGCGTGACCAGGCCGTCGGCCGGACCCCAGGCACAGCGGGAGGGAGCAAGCCATGGCGGATAAGCCGGTCACCGTCGACGCGGTGGTCGTCGGTGCGGGACCCGCCGGGTCCGCCGCGGCCCTGGAGCTGGCCAGGGCCGGCCGCGATGTGGTCATCGTGGAGCGCGGGGCCTTTCCTGGCACGAAAAACGTCTACGGCGGCGTCGTCTACGGGCGGATTCTCGACAAGATCGTGCCGCAGTGGTGGACCGAGGTTCCGGTGCAGCGGTGGGTAACCCGGCGGTCCACCATGCTGATGACGCCGACCCAGGCGCTGACCGTCGACTACCGGACCAGCGCATGGGACCGCCCGCCTTACAACGGGATGACCACTTACCGCGCCGACTTCGACTCCTGGCTGGCCGGCAAGGCGGTCGCGGCGGGCGCCCGGCTGGTCACCTCGACCGTGGCCACGGGCCTGCTGCGGGACGCCAGCGGGCGGATCGGCGGGGTGCGTACCGACCGGTCCGACGGGGACATCCGCGCCCGGATCGTGATCGCCTGCGATGGCGTGAACTCGTTCCTGGCCAAGGAGGCCGGCCTGCTGCCGCGCACCAGCCCGGACCACACCACCCTGGGCGTCAAGGAGACTCTCGCGCTGCCGCGCGACGTGATCAACGAGCGGTTCGGCCTAGTCGGCGACCAGGGCCTGGATATCGAGATGGTCGGCTGCACCAGCGGCATCCCCGGCGGCGGCTTCCTTTACACCAACCTCGATACGGTCAGCGTCGGCGTCGTCGTCGGTCTGGTCGGCCTGGCCGAGGCCAAGATCCGGCCCGAAGAGCTTGTCGCCGGCGTCAAGGCGCACCCGGCGATCGCGCCGTACCTACGGGGAGCCGAGCTGAAGGAGTACTCCGCGCACCTGGTGCCCGAGGGCGGGTACCGGGCCATGCCGCGGCTGGCCGTCGACGGCATGCTGGTGGCCGGGGACGCCGCGTCCATGTGCCTGGCCGCCGGGCTCTGGCTGGAGGGGGTCAACTTCGCGATCGGCGCCGGGCTGGCCGCCGGCCGGACCGCGGCCGAGGCGATCGCGGTCGGCGACACGTCGGCGCACGGGCTGGCCGGCTACCGGCGGCAGCTGGAGTCGTGTTTCGTGCTCGCCGACCACAAGCGGCTGCGCAATGCCGCCGATATCGTCCTCGCCGACCGGATGCAACGGGATTACCCCAGGCTGGCCTGCGATTTCGTGGAGCAGGTATTCACCGTCACAAACCCGGATCCCAAGCTCGGCATGGCCAGGGAGTTCTTCCGGGCAGTCCGGCGCAACAAAGTGCAGCTACGGCATCTGGCCAAGGATGGCTGGCAGGCGTTCCGGGCCTTCCGGTGAGGAGTGAAGTGATGAGTTACGCCGACGTGTCCTTCGAAGAGCAGATGGCCACGGTCGAGTTCCGCGTCGCGGAACGTGCCCACATTACCGTCGACTCCGAAGTATGCCGCTCCTGCACGACCAAGGCCTGCGTGCACGCCTGCCCGGCCGCCCTGTTCGTACCCACCACCGATGGCGGCATCCTGTTCAATTACGAGCAGTGCTTCGAATGCGGAACCTGCTATCAGGTGTGCAACGCTGATGGCGCGATCACCTGGACGTACCCCGCCGGCGGCGACGGCGTCGTGTTCCGGAGGGGTTGAGCACATGCGCATGATCGTGGCCGCTCTTAGCTGGTCCTGGCGCGAGACCGAGATCAACCCGCTCACCGGGGCGGTGAAGGCCAACCGCCGCGACCGCGGGCCGAACGCGTCGGAGCTCGCGGCCCTGGAGTACGCGCTGCGCGTGGCGGAGAAATGGGATGCCCAAGTGGTGGCGGCCAGCGTCGCCCCGGCCGAGGCCGATGAGATGCTGCGAGACGCGCTGGCCGTCGGTGCGGCCCAGGCGCTGCGGGTGGAGGTGACCGGCTCGGCGGCGGGGCCCCGCCCGGCCGGCCTGGTCGGCGGCGAACAGGAATCGGCCGCCGCGTTCGCCGCGGCCCTCCGCCAGCATTTCGGGGTGCCGGACCTGGTGCTGTGCGGCGATCTGGCCGCCGACCGGGCCACCGGCTCGTTTCCCGCGTTCCTGGCGGCGTCGCTGGGTGCGGAACAGGCCCTGGGATGCGTGCGGCTCGAGCCGGTGGACGACCGTACGCTGCGGGTGCACCGCCGCCTCGACGGTGGCCGCCGCGAGGTGCTGATGGTGCGGCCGACTGCCGTAGTGTCGGTCGAGGCGGCCGGCGTGCGCCTGCGGCGGGCCGGGCTGCCCGCCACCCTGGCCACGGGAAACACCGCGATCACAGTAGCCACGCCGGCGGCCGCGGCGCGGCGGGTCAGGGT
>JBAPYC010000542.1:0-9953 GCA_049284535.1 Streptosporangiaceae bacterium | reverse complement strand
GGCCAGGACGCCCGGGCACCGGGCACCGGGCACCGGGCACCGGGCACCGGGCACCGGGCACCGGGCACCGGGCACCGGGCACCGGGCAGGTTGGGCGCGGGGGCCTAGTGCAAGTGGGGCCAGGGCTTACGGCTCGTGGAGGGCGGCGGGGGGCTGAGAGTGCGAGGGCTAGGGCGTGGGGGGTGCGCAGAGGCGGTGGTGCCAGGCGATGGCCGAGGTGTCGGTCAGCGAGGCGACCTGGTCGATGACGACCCGGCGGTATTCGGCGTCGGTCTGCGCAGCGGCCCAGGCCGGGCGCAGCAGTGGGTCCAGGGTCAGCGGTGCGCCGCGCTCGATGGCATCGGCTAGTTCGGTCAGCAGCTCGCGCTCGAGGGCCTGGGCTGCCAGCACGCCGGGCCGGGTCATGACGTAGTTCGCGGTGATGCCCTTGAGCAGGGCGCATTCCAGTCGCTGCCGACGCGGCACGATGAGGTCGGCGCCATACCGGTTGAGCGGGGCCCGGTTGAGCGGGGCCCCGTTGAGCGGGGCGGAGCGGCCGAACCGGCGCAGCGTGCTCTCCTGCGCGGCCATGCAGAACCGGCCGATCAGCTCGCTGGTCAGGTTCTTCAGCGCTGCCACCGCGTCGGGGCTGCCGTCGTAGCTATCCGGCCAGACATCGAGGGCAAACAGGTCGTCGAGGACCACGGTTAGTTCTGCCTCGGTGACGTCAGCGCCGCAGTACGTGATGGCGGTGGTGTGCGATATCGCAGCCCGTTCGGCTGTTGAATTCAGGCTCTTTATCGTGATGAGGCCGGCGAACAGGCCGTCCTCCATGTCATGCACCGAGTAGGCCACGTCGTCAGCCCAGTCCATGACCTGGGCTTCGATGCACCGGCGGCCGTCCGGGGCGCCGCGGCGGATCCAGTGGTAGACCTCGGCGTCCTCGGCGTAGACGCCGAACTTGCCGCCGCTTTCCGGGCGGAACCAGGGGTACTTGAGGGTAGCGTCCAGGGTGGCCCGGGTCAGGTTCAGGCCGGCCCCGGCGACCTTGGGCTCGAGCCGGGTCAGCAGGCGCAGGGACTGGGCGTTTCCCTCGAACCCGCCGTACGGAGCGGCCAGCTCGTCGAGGGCGGCCTCGCCGTTATGGCCGAACGGGCTGTGCCCGATGTCGTGGGCCAGGCACGCGGCGTCGACCAGATCCGGGTCGCAGCCGATCTCGGCGCCCAGCTCCCGCCCGATCTGCGCGCATTCCAGCGAATGGGTCAGCCGGGTGCGGGGGAAGTCCGCCGAGCCCGCCGCCACGACCTGTGTCTTGGCCGACAGGCGGCGGAGCCCGGCACTGTGCAGGACCCGGGCCCGGTCCCGCTCAAAATCGCTACGCCCGGCCCGCTTGGGCGGCTCAGCCGCCCAGCGGGCCGTGGCGTTTTCGTCGTAACCAGGCACGTACCCCTTTTTACATCTACCTACTGTCAGAACCACCCGACTCCAGTGCCGCGCGGCCGGCTTCCAGCCGGGCGACCGGCACCCGGAACGGTGAGCAGGACACGTAATCCAGGCCCACCTCGTGGAAGAAGTGCACCGAGTCCGGGTCGCCGCCGTGCTCACCGCAGACGCCGAGATGCAGGTCCGGCCGGGCGGCCCGCCCCTCCTTGACCGCCAGGTCGACCAGGCGCCCGACGCCGTCCCGGTCGATGGTCTCGAACGGGGAGACGCCGAAGATGCCGAGCTCGATGTACCGGCTGAAGAACGCGCCCTCGACGTCGTCACGGGAGAAGCCCCAGGTCATCTGGGTCAGGTCGTTCGTGCCGAAGGAGAAGAACTCCGCGCTGGCGGCGATCGGGCCGGCGTTCAGCGCCGCCCGCGGCACCTCGATCATCGTGCCGATCAGCGTTGGCACGTGGGTGCCGGTCTCTTCCACGACCTCAGCCAGCACCTTCTCGGCGTGCTCGCGGCTGATCTCCATCTCCTGCACGGTAGCGGTGAGCGGGATCATGACCTCCGGCTGCGGGTCCTTGCCCGCCTGCTTGAGCTCGGCCGCGGCGTGCGCGATGGCCCGCACCTGCATGTCGAACAGGCCGGGGATGACCAGCCCGAGGCGGACGCCGCGCAGGCCGAGCATGGGGTTCTGCTCGTGCAGCCGGCGCACGGCGCCCAGCAGCTTCTTGTCCTTGTCCGAGGCGTCGTCGCCGTCCAGGGCGATCTTGATGGACAGTTCGGTCAGGTCGGGCAGGAACTCGTGCAGCGGCGGGTCGATGAGCCGGATGGTCACCGGGAGGCCGTCCATGGCCTCCAGGATCTCCACGAAGTCGCCCTTCTGCAGCGGCTCCAAGGCATCAAGCGCCCGCTGGCGGCCGTCGTCGCTGTCGGCCAGGATCAGGTCCTCGACCAGCTGGCGGCGCTCCCCCAGGAACATGTGCTCGGTGCGGACCAGGCCCACGCCGCCGGCGCCGAAGCGGCGGGCCCGGGCGCAGTCCGGGCCGTTGTCCGCGTTCGCGTGCACACCCAGCCGGCGCTTGGAGTCGGCGTGGGTCATGATCGCGTCCACGGCCTTGATCAGGTCGCCGGCCTCGTCGGAGTCCGGGCTGAGCTCGCCCTCGAAGTAGCGGACTACCTCCGACGGCACGACCGGGACCTCGCCGGCATAGACGACACCGCTGGTGCCGTCGATGGAGATCATGTCGCCCTCGTTGATGGTGACGCCGTTGGGGGCGGTGAACTTCTTGCCCTTGGTGTCGACCTCGAGCTCGTCGGCGCCGCAGACGCAGGTCTTGCCCATGCCGCGGGCGACCACGGCGGCGTGGCTGGTCTTGCCGCCGCGGCTGGTCAGGATGCCCTGGGCGGCGATCATGCCGTGCAGGTCGTCCGGGTTGGTCTCACGGCGGACCAGGATGACCTTGGCGCCCTGGGCAGCCATCTCGACCGCCTTGTGGGAGTCGAACACGGCCTCGCCGACGGCTGCGCCGGGAGAGGCGCTCACGCCCTTGGCGATCTTGGTAACCTCGCCGCTGGTGTCGAACCGGGGGAACATCAGCCGGGCCAGCTCCTCGCCGGTGACCCGGGTCAGCGCCTCGTCCATGTCGATCAGGCCCTGATCGACCAGCTGCAGGGCGATGCGGAAGGCGGCCGCGGCGGTGCGCTTGCCCACCCGGGTCTGCAGCATCCACAGCTTGCCGCGCTCGATGGTGAACTCGATGTCGCACAGGTCGCGGTAGTGGTTCTCCAGCGTGGACATGATGCCCATGAGCTGGTCGTAGGAGGCCTTGTCGATCTGCTCCAGGTCCTGCAGCGGGACGGTGTTCCTGATCCCGGCGACCACGTCCTCGCCCTGGGCATTGGTCAGGTAGTCACCGTAGACGCCCTGGGCGCCGGTGCCCGGGTCACGGGTGAAGGCCACGCCGGTGCCGGAGTCCTGGCCCAGGTTGCCGAACACCATGGCCACCACGTTCACGGCGGTGCCCAGGTCGGTGGGGATACGCTCCTGGCGGCGGTAGAGGATGGCGCGGTCGGCGTTCCAGGAGTTGAACACGGCCTTGATGGCCAGGTCCATCTGCACGCGCGGGTCCTGCGGGAAGTCCTCGCCGTGCTGGGTCTTGACGATGCCCTTGAACGTCTCAACCAGCTGCTGCAGGTCGGCCGCGTCCAGGTCGAGGTCGTTGCGGACGCCCTTGGCCTTCTTGGCCTCGTCGATGGCCTGCTCAAAGTGCTCGCCCTCGATGTCCAGCACGGTCTTGCCGAACATCTGGATCAGCCGCCGGTAGGAGTCCCAGGCGAACCGCTCGTTGCCGGCCTGCTTGGCCAGGCCCTGCACCGACTCGTCGGACAGGCCGATGTTCAGGACGGTTTCCATCATGCCGGGCATAGAGAACTTGGCCCCGGACCGCACGCTGACCAGCAGCGGGTCGGCGGGGTCGCCGAGCTTGCGGCCCATGGCCGATTCGAGCTGGTCCAGGTGCTCCGCGATCTCGGAGTCCAGGCCTTCCGGCGTGGAGCCCTGCTGGAGGTAGTACCGGCACGCCTCGGTGGTGATGACGAAACCGGGCGGCACCGGCAGGCCCAGATTGGTCATCTCGGCCAGGTTGGCCCCCTTACCCCCCAGCAGGTCCTTGAGGTCCTTGTTGCCCTCGGTAAAGTCGTAAACGAGCTTCGGCACTTCCTGCTCCTCGCGATGCTTTTTTGCGGCGTGCGACGTCGTGTATTCACCCCAGACCCTACCGTCGGTGACCCCGTCACGGCACATCTGGCGGCCACATGCATAGCGGTCCAGATAGCGCGGGACGGCAGGGACGGCCACGCCGCCGGATCGCCCGCGCCATGGTGACAATAGAGGCATGAGCGACGTCACGGTGGGATTGCTGCATCCCGGTGAGATGGGAGCCGCGGTCGGGCAGTGCCTGACCGGGTCCGGGCACCAGGTGCTGTGGGCGGCGCAGGGGCGCAGCCCCGGCACCCGGGAGCGCGCCGAGGCCGCCGGGCTGACGGCGTCCGCGATGGCGGATATCGCCGCCCGTTCGGCTGTCGTGCTGTCGGTATGCCCGCCGCACGCTGCTCTGCAGGTGGCGCGGGAGGTGGCCGGGGCGGGCTTCGGCGGCCTGTACGTCGACGCCAACGCCATCTCGCCGGCCAGCGCGCGCGAGGTCGCCGGCGTGGTCGGCGCGGCCGGTGCGGACTACGTGGACGGCGGGATCATCGGCACCCCGCCGGTGACGCCCGGGTTCATCCGGTTCTACCTGTCCGGGCCGCGGGCGCAGGAGGTCCGGGCTCTGTTCGGGGGATCCCCGGCGGACGTCCGGGTCATCGGCGACGCTCCGGAGACTGCTGCCTCGGCGGTGAAGATGGCCTACGCCTCCTGGACCAAGGGCACTGCGGCGATGGTGCTGGCGGCGCGGGCACTTGCCCGGGCCGAGGGCGTGGAGGACACCCTGCTGGCCGAGTGGGCGCTGTCCCAGCCCGGCCTGGCCGCCCGGACCGAGCGCGCCGCCGGGTCGGCCGCGAGCAAGGGCTGGCGCTGGGTCGCCGAGATGGAGGAGATCGCCGCGACCATGGCCGCGGCCGGGCTGCCGGACGGCTTTCACCTGGCCGCGGCCGAGATCTACCGCCGTTCACCGCATGACGCGGACGCGTCGCTGGAGGCGGTCCTGGCCGCGCTGCTGAAGGGCTAGCGCTGCTGCGGACCTGGCGCTGCTGAAGGGGTAGCGCTGCTGAAGGGCTGACAGTGCCTTTTTCAGCAGCGCCGTTTCAGCAGGGGCCGAGGCGCTCGGACAGATAGGCCACGACCTGGTCCAGCGCGATCCGCTCCTGCTTCATGGAGTCGCGCTCGCGGATCGTGACGGCCTGGTCCTCCAGGGTGTCGAAGTCGACGGTGACGCAGTACGGGGTGCCGATCTCGTCCTGCCGCCGGTAGCGGCGGCCGATCGCGCTGGCGTCATCGAAGTCGGTGTTCCAGCGCTTGCGCAGCGTCGCGGCCAGGTCGCGGGCCTTCGGCGAGAGGTCGGCGTTGCGGGACAGCGGCAGCACCGCCGCCTTGACCGGCGCCAGCCGGGGGTCCAGCCGCAGCACGGTGCGCTTCTCCAGCTTGCCCTTGGAGTCCGGGGCCTCGTCCTCGGCGTAGGCGTCGAGCAGGAAGACCAGCGCGCCGCGGTCGACCCCGGCGGCCGGCTCGATGACGTAGGGAATGTAGCGCTCGCCCGACTCCTGCTCGAGGAAGGACAGGTCCTGCCCGGACGCCTCCTGATGGGTCCTCAGGTCGAAGTCGGTGCGGTTCGCGATGCCCTCCAGCTCGCCCCACTCGCTGCCGGCGAAGTCGAACCGGTACTCGATGTCCACCGTGCGCTTGGAGTAGTGCGACAGCTTCTCTTGCGGGTGCTCGTACTTCCGCAGGTTCTCCTCCCGGATGCCCAGGCCGGTGTACCAGGCGAAACGGGTGTCGATCCAGATGTCGTGCCACTCCTCGTCGGTGCCGGGCTTGACGAAGAACTCCATCTCCATCTGCTCGAACTCGCGGGTACGGAAGATGAAGTTGCCCGGGGTGATCTCATTGCGGAAGGACTTGCCGATCTGGCCGATGCCGAACGGGACCTTCTTCCGCGAGGTCTGCAGCACGTTCTTGAAGTTGATGAAGATGCCCTGGGCCGTCTCCGGGCGCAGGTAGGCCAGCCCGGACTCGTCTTCGACCGGGCCGAGGTGGGTGCGGAGCAGGCCGTTGAACATGCGCGGCTCGGTGAACTGGCCCCGGGTGCCGCAATTCGGGCAGGCGATGTCCTTCAGGCCCTCGGCCGGGGCGTGGCCGTGCTTCTCCTCGTAGGCCTCGATGAGGTGGTCGGCCCGGAACCGCTTGTGGCAGAACGTGCATTCGGTCAGCGGATCCACGAATTCGGTCACGTGGCCGCTGGCCTCCCAGACCTCCCGGGCCAGGATCACCGAGGAGTCGAGGCCCACGATGTCGTCGCGCTCGGTGACCATCGAATGCCACCACTGGCGCTTGATGTTGTTCTTCAGCTCGACGCCGAGCGGGCCGTAATCCCAGGAGGCCCGCAGGCCGCCGTAGATCTCGCTGGACGGGTACACGAACCCCCGTCGCTTGCTCAGGCTGACTATGGCATCGAGACGGTCACTACGCAGGGCCATCAAAGGTCTCCATCCGGCTGGCGGTCGGCGGCGCCCACTGGCGCGGACCCCTAGCTTAGGAGCACCGGGCGGTGATCGCGAATTGGATTCGCCCGGTCCGGCTGGGTGACTCCCCGTCATCGCCACGCTCCTGCTATCCGTGGGTGCTATCGGTGGGCCGCTGTTTTCCCGACGTGCTGTCATCCTCGGGCTACCGCGCCAGCTACCAGGTCGGCGTCGATCTGGATCGAGTAGCTGCCTACCTTGACCACGCGATTGCCCGCGTACTGCTTGGAGCGGCTGGCCACCGGCCACGTCAGCGTGCTCATGAAGGGCGCGCCGTTCAGGCTGTTCTGGTTGTCCCAGAGCGCGACCCAGACGGCCTGGGGCTTGTCCAGCGAGTGCCCGGCGATGGTCTTGGTCTTCTCCAGGTCGGTGATGGCCGCGTCGGCGCTGGAGTACACGGCGGACACATAGCCCTTCGCCGTCACCTGCCGGTCCCAGGCATCCAGGAAGGTGAGGACGGCGGTCTTGCAGCTTGAGTTGCTGCCGGCGTAGGACTCCATGTCGTAATAGATAGGCGTGCCTGTCCCGAAGCCGAACTGCTTCGCGTCGGTGATAGCCAGGTTCGCGGCCGCCGTGCCCTGGGACGCGGCCTGCTTGGCGTTGATCTTCCCGCTGAAGCTGTTGCACGGCGCCTGGAGCCCGACGAAGGTTGGCATCAGCGACCAGCCCATGGCCTTGACCTGCTTGACCCAGGAGGCGGAGAGGTTGCCGTAGCCGCAGGCCATCATCTGGCCGCCGATGTAGATGTTGGTGGCGGAGTACTTCGCCTTCCAGGCCTTCATGGCCGCTACGGACGGCGCCGTGCAGGTGTCAAAGCCGGCCATGGGCGCGCTGACGGAGGTCGTGGTCGTCTTGGCCGGGGGCGGGTTGCTCGTGGACACCGTGGCCGGCGTCGGCGCTGACGTCGGGCCGGTGAGCGGGATCGGCGCCAGCGTGGCCTTCGGGGTCGCCTTGGGCGTCGTCTTGGGCTTCGGGGTCGCCTTGGGCGTCGTCTTGAGCTTCGGGGTCGCCTTGGGGGTCGTCTTGAGCTTCGGGGTGGCCTTGGAGGTGGTCTCGGGCTTCACCGGGTTCGGTGTCGGCTTGGATGCCGGCAACGGCTCGTCCCAGGCGGCCATGGGGCCGGTGGCCGGCCCCGGGTCCGACGGCCAGGCCGGATTCTCGGCCTGCAGCATGGTCGGGTGCCGGGCGTCACCCGCGCTGGCCGCGACGCTGGCTCCCTCTGGCCGGACCGAGGCCAGCGTCTGCGCGGCGAGATCGACGTCGCTGCCATAGGTGGCGTTGATCCCCGGGGCACTGGCCGGCATGGTCAGCGCGAGCTCGTGCAGGTCCGGATCGGCGAAGATCGTCCCGGACGTGCTGGCCGTCGGCACGCTGACCCGCTGGCCGTTGATCTCGGCAGGGCCCCGGACCTCGTCACCTGTCTTCGTGGCCGCGGTCTGCTGAGCGGACGAGCCGGTGTGCACGCCGGGACCGGCCGGGCCACCGATGCTGATCGTGTCGGCCCGCCCGATCAGGTTCGGCGGGCAGTTCTGGTTGATTCCGGGCGTCCCGAGATAAACGGCGTTTATGTCATACCGCACGCATTGATCCGGGTCCTTATCCAGGTTGTAGACCGGCCAGCTGTCGGGCACGGTGGCCTGATAGCCGTCGTATGTCACGGTCTTCATGCCGGAACTGGGCGCCTTCGAGGCGGACTTGGCCTGACCGCTGAGCCTGGCGTCCTTCATGACGGGTCTGCTGTCCGCGGTAAGGCGGGCACCACCAGTCACCGGCTGATGCCCAATACCCGATCCGATTGCCCAGCACGCGTACCCGCCAAGCAAGACGGCTACAGCCACGCGACCCATTAATTCCCCCCTGAATAACCCCGCCTTTTAGTTCACACAGGCCCCGGAGATGCGCTGCAGACAGATTCGTCTCATGAGTGCTGCCCCATCACACCAGCAGCCGTAGTAGTTCCCCAGTAACCTCGAAGCTACGCACAGTTACCAAAAGTGACTTGAATCCCGGGCGTGTCGGGGTGCGTTACAACCCCTTGAGTGGTAGAGGAAACCGCCATCAGGCCAGGTGGAGGCGACTTGCCGGCGTGGTGTTTGACACGGCGGCGGCGTGTGCGATAACCGCGAGCGGCGCGCAGCGCCGCTACCAGGGGGTTCACGGCCGCGGCAGGCGAATTTTCCCGGCTAGCTGCGGTGATCGGTTAAGCCTGGGCGTCCGGCGGAGGCGGAACGGGATTAGGTACCGCGCCGCCGTAGCGCCGGTCCCGGCTGGCGTAGATCTCGCATGCATGCCACAAGTGGCGCCGGTCGAAATCGGGCCACAGGGTGTCGAGAAACACGAGTTCGGCGTAGGCGTTCTGCCAGAGCAGGAAGTTCGAAAGGCGCTGCTCGCCGGAGGACCGGACAAAAAGATCGACCTCGGGAATCGACGGCTCATCCAGGTAACGGGCGAATACCTTCTCGTCGATCTTGTCGGCCCGGAGCTTTCCTGCGACCACATCCGCGGCAATGGCCGCGGCGGCATCTGCTATCTCCGCCCGGCCGCCGTAGTTCACGCAGAATTGCAGGGTCAGCACGGAATTGCCGGCCGACATCTGCTCGGCTTGCTCAAGTTCGCGGATGACGCTGCGCCATAGCCGCGGCCGGCGGCCGGCCCAGCGGATGCGGACACCCATCTCGTTCAGCAGGTCGCGGCGGCGGTGGATCACGTCGCGGTTGAAGCCCATCAGGAAGCGCACTTCGTCGGGCGACCGCCGCCAGTTCTCGGTCGAGAAGGCGTACGCGGACAGGTACGGGATGCCGAGCTCGATCGCACCCATGATCACGTCGAGCAGCGAGGACTCGCCTTGCTTATGCCCCTCGGTGCGGGGCAGCCCGCGCTGTTTGGCCCAGCGGCCGTCGCCGTCCATGACCAGGGCGACATGCCGGGGCACTAGCTCGCGAGGAATGTCCGGCGCCCTGGCCCCGCTGGGATGCGGATCGGGCGGGCGCACGTTCTGGCCTCCCCTGGCCCCCGCCCCCCGGGAAGGCACCGCTTCACGGGAAGGCACTGCTCCCCGGGTCGTCGCCGCTCCCCGGGTGGTCTCCCCCATCAGACGCGCTCCACGTGACGCAGTGACCGGATCGAGTGCTCCAGGTGCCACTGAAGGTAAGCGGCCACCAGACCGCTGCACTCTACCCGGTGCCTGCGCTCGCTGGCGTCAGCGCCGTCCCAGTCCCCGCGCAGCAGGGCGAGCATCAGGCTCACCGTCGACGCGGCGGGCGAGGCCGCGCCCGGCGGGCGGCAGGACGCGCACACCATGCCGC
>JBAPYC010000541.1:0-3212 GCA_049284535.1 Streptosporangiaceae bacterium | reverse complement strand
CCGCTGGACCGCTCGGCCGCGGCCACGCAGATGCGCGTCTCGGCGTGCGCCCGGTAGAGCTGGGCGCTCTCGCCGGTGAGGTCCCTGAGCTGGGTCAAGATCGGCTGCGCCACCACCAGCAGCCGGTCCTCGCCGGCCGCGGCGGCCAGCTCGCCGATCCGCGGGCCGAGCACGAACCGGCCCTGGGTGTCCCGGGCCAGCATGCGGTGGCTCTCCAGCGCGACGGCGATCCGGTGCGCGGTCGGCCTGGCCAGGCCGGTCGTCTTCACCAGCTGCGCGAGCGATGCGGGGCCCTCCTCCAGCGCGGCCAGGACAGATACTGTCTTGTCGAGGACGCCGACTCCGCTAGAGTTGTTCATGTTATGAATACTGCCGTCTCGAAATGCGAGACGCAAACTGGAAGGGAGAGAGCGTGATGGGCCGTACGCTCGCCGAGAAAATCTGGGACGCCCACGTGGTGCGCAGCGCGGAGGGCGAGCCCGACCTGCTCTATATTGACCTTCACCTCGTCCACGAGGTCACCAGCCCGCAGGCCTTCGACGGGCTGCGCGCGGCCGGCCGCAAGGTGCGCCGCCCGGACCTGACCATCGCCACCGAGGACCACAACGTGCCGACCACCGGCGTCACCGGTCCCGGCGCCCCCACCCCTCTGTACGGCCCGGACAGCCCGTTCACCGACCCGGTCTCCCGCACCCAGGTCGAGGCGCTGCGCAAGAACTGCGCCGAATTCGGCGTCCGGCTGCACCCGATGGGCGACGCCGGCCAGGGCATCGTGCACGTCATCGGCCCGCAGCTGGGCCTGACCCAGCCGGGCCTGACCATCGTCTGCGGCGACTCGCACACCTCGACCCACGGCGCGCTGGGCGCGCTGGCCTTCGGCATCGGCACCAGCGAGGTCGAGCACGTGCTGGCCACCCAGACGCTCCCGCAGCGGCGGCCCAAGACCATGGCCATCACGGTGGAGGGCGAGCTGCCCGAGGGCGTGACGCCGAAGGACCTGATCCTGGCCATCATCGCCAAGATCGGCACCGGCGGCGGCCAGGGGCACGTGCTCGAGTACCGCGGCTCCGCGATCCGGGCGCTGTCCATGGAGGGCCGGCTGACCGTCTGCAACATGTCCATCGAGGCCGGCGCGCGCGCCGGGCTGGTGGCGCCGGACGACGTGACCTTCAGCTACCTCGAGGGCAAGCCACATGCGCCGAACGGAGCGGCCTGGGAGCAGGCGCTGGATTACTGGCGCTCCCTTCCGACCGACGCCGACGCGACCTTCGACCGCGAGGTCGTGATCGACGCGAGCACACTGACCCCGTACGTGACCTGGGGTACCAACCCCGGCCAGGCCCTGCCACTGGGCGAGTCGGTGCCTGACCCGGCTTCGTTCGACGACGCCGGCGACCGGGCCGCGGCCGAGCGCGCCCTGACCTACATGGACCTGACGCCGGGCACCGCGCTGCGGGACATCGCCGTGGATACGGTGTTCGTCGGCTCCTGCACCAACGGCCGGATCGAGGACCTGCGCGCCGCCGCCTCGGTGCTGAGCGGCCGCAAGGTCGCGCCGTCCATCCGGATGCTGGTGGTCCCGGGATCGATGGCCGTGCGGACTCAGGCCGAGGCCGAGGGCCTGCACGAGATCTTCACCGCCGCTGGCGCCGAGTGGCGCGGGGCCGGCTGCTCGATGTGCCTGGGCATGAACCCGGACACGCTCAGCCCGGGGGAGCGCAGCGCCTCCACCTCCAACCGCAACTTCGAGGGCCGCCAGGGCAAGGGCGGGCGCACCCACCTGGTGTCGCCGCAGGTCGCCGCGGCCACCGCCGTTACCGGCCACCTCGCCGCCCCCGCCGACCTGTAGGGAGACGCACTCATGGAACCGTTCACCACGCACACCGGCCGCGCGGTCCCGCTGCGCCGCAGCAACGTCGACACCGACCAGATCATCCCGGCCTCATACCTGAAGCGGGTCAGCCGGGCCGGATTCGGCGAGGGCCTGTTCGCCGCCTGGCGCGAGGATCCGTCCTTCGTGCTCAACCAGCCCCAGTACGACGGCGCCACCATCCTGGTGGCAGGCACCGACTTCGGCACCGGTTCCTCGCGCGAGCATGCCGTCTGGGCGCTGACCGACTACGGCTTCCGGGCCGTGATCGCGCCCCGGTTCGGTGACATCTTCCGCTCCAACTCCACCAAGGCCGGCCTGCTCCCGGTGACCCTGCACGAGGAGACGGTCGCCGCCCTCACCGGCGCCGCCGAGGCCGACCCCGCCACCGAGATCACCGTGGACCTGGCCGGGCGTTGCGTGATCGCCAGCGCGGTCGGCATCAAGGCACCCTTCGAGATCGACGACTACACCCGCTGGCGCCTGATGGAGGGCCTCGACGACATCGGCCTGACCCTCCGCCACGTCGACGAGGTCACCGCCTTCGAGCAGTCCCGCCCCAACTGGCTCCCCGTCACCGCCTGACCGGAGCCCAACCCATCATCTTGGACCGCTGCCCCCCGAATTCGGGGCGGGCAGCGGTCCACGATCTTTTCTGGTGCCGACCCAGAAATCCGTCCGTGCCCCAGCCCGAAAACCCGCCGCCGCCAGATCCCCGGAACCCCGCCCGCGCCTCGCGTGCGGCCTCGCGGGCCCGTCTGGGACCCCGCTAATGGCACGTTAAAGGGCCCGGCTTATTCGGCTGGGAACGAAGTAGCAGATTACTGGCATTTAGATACTTTGCGTATACCGACGCCGCGTCAAGCCCCGTGATATTGGCCGACACGCCGGCCAATGTGCCGAAGGTTATTGTGCAACGGCGCTTGATCGCCTACTTTCGGGCAGGTCAGAGGTCGCGGTTCCGCCGTAGGAACGGCGGCCTCCCGTGGGGGAAGCGCAGGAGTGAACAATGAACAAGCGTGATCTGATCGACGCGATCTCGGGCCGGATGGGTGACAAGAAATCCGCGACCGAAGCCGTGAACGCGGTACTCGAAGCCATCCAGTCCGCCGTCGCGAGTGGCGACAAGGTGGCCATCACCGGGTTCGGCGTCTTCGAGAAGAGCGAGCGTCCGGCTCGCACGGCCCGCAACCCGGCCACCGGCGCGACCATTGAGGTGCCGAAGTCCTCGGTGCCCAAGTTCCGCGCTGGTGCCGACTTCAAGGCTCTCGTCAACGGCGAGAAGCCCAAGAAGTAGCCGGCCTCAGAGCTTGGCCAACGGCCGCGGGCGGCATCCGGGAAC
>JBAPYC010000540.1:0-8048 GCA_049284535.1 Streptosporangiaceae bacterium | reverse complement strand
GGCTGAGACCGGCCGTCGCCAGGGCAGCCTCCGCCCGGGCCGTCGCGGGCGGCCAGAGCCAGGACCAGCCCGGGGCGGCCACCTACGCGACGGCCGCCATCGGGCCGGATCAGAACACCGAGGTCGTGACCCTCGGCCTGGTGGCGGCCACGGCACCCGGCGGCGCCCCAGTGGTCATCGGCATCCGCGACGAGAGCCAGTTCGGATCGCCGTTCTGCCACCTGGAGGTGCTGGCCGCCGACCGGGTGGCGGCCGCCGCGACGCGGGACGAGATCGAGCAGCTGATGCACGCCCACGACGTGTTCCGTGGCCAGGTCCTCAGCTTCACCGAGAGCGAGCACCACGGCAACGAGCTCATGTCGTTCCTGCCCCGTCCCGCCGTTACCACTGCGGACGTGGTCCTGCCCGATGGCGTGCTCGAGACGGTCGAGGGGCACATCATCGGCGTGGCCGAGTGGTCGGCCGAGCTGCTCCTGGCCGGTCAGCACCTCAAGCGCGGCCTGCTGCTGCACGGACCGCCCGGCACCGGCAAGACGCACACGGTCCGCTACCTGACCGCCCGGCTGGCCGGCAGCACGGTCATCCTGCTCACCGGCCTGTCCATCCGGTTCATCGACCAGGCCGCCGCCCTGGCCCGGCGCTTGCAGCCATCCATGGTCGTGCTGGAGGACGTCGATCTCGTGGCTACCGACCGGGACTACACACCCAACGGCAACCCGCTGCTGTTCTCCCTGCTCGACGCCATGGACGGGGTCGGCGCGGACGCCGATGTCACGTTCGTGCTGACCACCAACCGGGCTGACATCCTGGAGGCTGCCCTGGCCGACCGGCCGGGCCGGGTCGACCTGGCCGTCGAGATCCCGCGGCCCGACGCTGGCTGCCGTGGGCGGCTGCTGCGCGTCTACGCGCGCGACCTGGCCATCGACGCCGACCTGGAGCCGGTGGTGGCCGGCACCGAGGGGGTCACCGCGTCCTTCATCAAAGAGCTGATCCGGCGTACGGTGCTCGCGTCGCTGCGGGCCGGCGAGCGCCCGCCGGTCCTGCGGGACGCCTACTTCGCCGAGGTCCTGGCGGAGATGAACGGACAGCGGCAGGCCCTGACCCGGTCACTGCTCGGGGTATCTGGCTCCGCGGAGCCAGACGGGGGACACGAGTCTGCCGGGCGTCCCGCTTCGCTGCGTTACCAGCGCCACCGGAGGTGAGACGCCGTGGTGATGCGGCGCCGGCCAGAACCCCAGCAGAGCGCAGCGGCAGCGGCGGGCGATGAGCTCACCGCGCAGCTGTCCACCTTCTACTGGGAGGCCTACGACCGGCGGATGGCCCAGACCGGGTTCTGGGCCATCGCCCGGCAGCTGCCCGGGCTCGTCGGCCAGGCCGTCCGGCTCGGCTGGGAGGCCAACCGGCGCGATACCGTCGCCACCATCGCGCTGAACGTCGCCTCCGGCGTCCTCACCGGCTTCGCCCTGCTGGCCACCAACGGAGTCCTGGAGGCGCTGTTCGCGGCCGGGCCGACGCCGCAGCGGGTCCGGGCCGCGCTGCCCTCGCTCATCGTGGTCGGGGTGGCGGTGGCCGTCCGGGCCGGGCTGCAGGCGGCCGCGGGCTGGGCCCAGTCCCGGCTCCGCCCCCAGGTCGACCGGGCGGTGGAGATCCGTCTGCTCGACCTCACTACCCAGGTTGAGCTGGCCGCCTTCGATGACGCCGAGTTCTACGATGCCATGCAGCGGGCCCGCGACCGGGGAACGGTCGCGGCCTCGGCCGTCGTGTCCAACGTCCTGGACTGCGTGACCGGAGCGGCCGGGATCGTATCGGCCGCCTCGGTGGTCGCGGTACTCCAGCCGATCCTGCTCGTGCTGCTGGTGGTGGCCGAGCTGCCCGGCGGCTGGGCCGCGGTCCGGGCGGCCCGGATCGGGTACATTACCGACTTCGCGCTGGCCGACAGCCGGCGCCGCAAGTGGATGCTGGCCGACCTGATGGCTGAGCGGCGCACCGCCGCCGAGTTGCGCGCCTTTACCCTGCGGCATTTCCTGCTCGGGCGGGTGGCCCGGCTGACCGGGTACGCGCGGGACGCCGAGATGACGGCCGCCGGCCAGCAGGCCCTGACCCGGCTGACCGGGTCGGCGGCGGGCGGCGCGGCCACGGCCGCGGTCTACACCGCACTCGGCATCCTGCTGGCCATCGGCGCGCTGCCGCTGGCGGCGGCAGGCACGGCCGTGCTGGCCATCCGGTCCGCGCAGGCCTCGCTCAGCCAGCTGCTGTTCGCCGTGAACCAGTGCTACGAGGAAGGGCTGTACTTCTCGGACTACCTCAGCTTCTGCGCCGACGCCGCCCGGCGGATACCGGCCGCCGGATCCAGGCCAATGCCGGCCAGCTTCGACCGGATCACCGTGGACAACGTGACCTTCACCTATCCCGGGGCCAGCGCCCCGGCCCTGCGCGAGGTCAGCATCGAGATCGGCCGTCATGAGGTCGTCGCCCTGGTGGGGGAGAACGGCTCGGGCAAGACGACGCTGGCCAAGGTCCTGGCCGGCCTGTACGCACCCGACCGCGGCGCGGTCCGCTGGGACCAGACATCCCTCACCGAGGTCGACCCCGAGCCGCTGCGGGAGCGGATCGCGGTCATCGCCCAGGACCACGCCAACTGGCCGCTGACCGTCCGGCACAACATCGCCATGGGCCGGGACGCCGATCCGGGCACGCTGGCCACGGCGGCCGCGGCCTCGGGGGCGGACACGGTCATCGCCAAGCTGCCGCACGGGTATGACACCCTGCTCGACCGGCACTTCAAGGACGGGGCCGAGCTGTCCGGCGGCCAGTGGCAGCGGATCGCGGCCGCGCGGGGCTTCTACCGGACGGCGCCGCTGCTGATCATGGACGAGCCCACGGCCGCGCTCGACGCGCGAGCCGAGTACGCGCTGTTCAGCTCCATCCGCGGGCACGCCGAGACGCGCAGCGTGCTCCTGATCACCCACCGCCTGGCCAGCGTCAGGCACGCGGACCGGATCTACGTGCTGCGTGACGGCCAGGTTATCGAGCAGGGCAGGCACGCCGACCTGCTGTCCCGGGGCGGCCAGTACGCCGAGCTCTACACCCTGCAGGCCTCCCAGTACGACCTGGGGGCCAGATCCTGAGCCGCTCAGACGTCCGGGCCTTGGCCGTCCGGGCCGAAGTACGGCGGGTCGAGGGCCGTCACCGTGAACTCCGCGCCATCGGCCGGCGGCCTGCCGGCCAGGTGGCAGATGACCGTGCTCTCGCCCACCCGCAGGTCCGCCTCCCAGCCCGCGCCCGCGGGCCGGGAGGCCTGGACCACTCCGGCGAGCACCAGGCCCCGGCCCTCCAGGGCCCCGGCCGCCACCCGGTCCGGGTGAACTCCCGCCAGCCCCCGGCCGGACGGCACGAAGCCCAGGTAACCCACGAGCTCGGCCACCCGCCGTGAGGCCGGCCGCAGCACCACCTCATCCGGCCTGCCCGCCTGCAGGACCTCGCCGCGGTCCAGCACCGCGAGCTGGTCCGCGAACGCCTGCGCGTCGGGCAGGTCATGGGTCACCAGCACCGCGGGCACGCGGCGGTCCGTCACCAGCGATCCCACCAGCTGGGTCAGCGTCCGCCGCAGATGTGCGTCCAGCCCGGTATAGGGCTCGTCCAGCAGCAGCGTGTCGCAGCGGGCCAGCAGCAGCCGCCCGAGGGCCACCCGGTGCGCCTGGCCACCGGACAGCCTGGCCGGCATGGCGGGCAGCAGATCACCGATCCCCAGCACCGAGGTCAGCGACGTCAGCTCGGCCTCCGAAGGTGACGCCGAGGGCGCGTAGCACAGGTTGTCGCGCACCGACAGGTGCGGGAACAGTCCCGGGTTCTGCCGCAGCAGGCCGACCCGGCGCTGCCAGGGCGGGACGGCGACCACGGGCCGGGCCGTCGAGGTGAGCACGCGGCCGCTCAGGGACACATGACCACGCCGCGGCGCGACCAGGCCCGCGATGACCTCCAGCAGCGTGGTCTTGCCCGCTCCCGACGGGCCGAACAGGGCCAGCCGCGAGCCCGGAGCCACCTGCAGCGCCGCGCGCACGATGAAGGCCCGGCGGTCAACCTCGACGTCGGCGTCCAGCACGGGCGCTCCAGATATAGGCGGCGAGCGGCAGCGGCAGCGCGACCACCAGCAGGACCAGCGCGTACGGCAGCGCGGTGGCCAGGCCGGTCTCCTGCAGGGTGGTATAGATCTGCAACGGTATCCCGTACGGGTGGTAGGCGATGATGATCACCGCTCCGAACGCGCCCATGGCCCGGGCCCAGGCGATGGACAGCGCCATGGCCAGGCCGGGCGCGGCCAGTGGCAGGGTCACCCGGCGGAACACCCGGCGCGGCCGGTCGCCCAGCAGCGCCGCCTGCTGCTCGAGCCGTGGTTCCACCCCGGCGAAGGCCGCCTGGGCGCCGAGCACGTAGTACGGCGCGGACTCATAGACCTGCGCGATGACCAGCGCCAGGAAGGTGTTGGTGGCGGAGGCGTGCACGTCGGTGAGCAACTCGCCGATCGGGGTGTACGGGCCAACCATGAACACCAGGAGCAGGCCGATGACCAGGGGCGGCAGCAGCAGGCTGAGCAGGACCCCGGTTTCCCACAAACGCGGGAACGGCAGCCTGCCCCGGGCCAGCATCCAGGCCAGGGGAGTGCCGAGGCAGAACAGGACGGCCAGCGTGATCAGGCCGGATTCCACCGAGGTCACCAGCGGCTCCAGCGCCCCCGGCTGGGTCAGCGCACTGGCGATGGCGCTGCCGGACAAGTGCGTGAGCAAGGCGATCACGGGCCCGAGCAGGGCCAGCCAGATCACTGCCGCGCCGGCCACCGAGAGCGCTGACCAGACCGAACGGATCCGCGGCGTGCCCTCGCCCAGCCATCTGAGCCCGGCTGGGCGGCGCGGTCCTGGGGATGGGGAGCCTGGCCCGTCCCCCGGGACCGCGCCGCCCGCCGCGGCGGCGGCGCTAGCTGCCCAGCTCACTCGAAATCGCTGCGGGTACCGAGCTGGCCGACCCGGTGATCGCCGGCGTGGGCAGCGCGAAGCCGCCTGTCTTGTACTGGGCCAGGCCGGCCGGCGACAGCGTGTACTGGACGAACGCGGTCGCGGCGGGGGTGGGCTTGCCGATGATCGTGATGTCGATCACCTGCGGCGATCCCTTCTTGGTCCCGCTCTTGATCTTGACCGTGGCCTTCGCGTACTGCGCGGCGTCCGCGGCGCTGCCCAGGTTGATCGTGGTCGGCAGCGGGATGTAGTCCAGGTGCAGCTCGATGGCCTGGGTGATGAAGGCACTGGACGCGTCGAGCTGCCCGGACTGCAGCGTCGAGGGCAGCGTGGCCTCGTCGTAGATCTGCGAGGATGACGCCGTGCCGTAGTCCGAGGTGCCCAGGATCTTCGCGACCGTGTCCGACGGCAGGTGGTACGTCATCTGGGCCAGCTCGAGCATCTCGATGAAGTCACGGCCCTGGGGGTCGATGTTGGGGTCGGTCCGGCCGAGCTTGAGGCCAGGGGTCTGCAGCAGCGTGAAGAGGTCCTGGATGGGCTTGCTGCCATCCGCGATGGCCTTGAACTGGCTGGCGTACTTGCTCTTGGGATTGTACGCCACGACGATCGAGGTTCCCGCGTACTGCACGTACCAGTTGGTGTACTTGGGCTCCAGCGGGGTGATGTTGTCACCACCGACGGACTCGAAGACGTTCGGCGTGATCTCACCGGAGGCGATGTCGGCCTCCAGGTCGCCCGAGGACGCGGCCCGGCCCGAGAACTTATAGCCGTCAGCTGCGGTGAAGGCTGGGCTGACCACCTTGGTGTTGAGGTAGTTGAGCGAGGAGGCGTAGGCGACGCTGACCGTGCCGGTCGGCTTGGCCGAAGCCGACGAGCTGGCGCTGCCGCTCGACGAGCTCGACGAGGCTGAGGAGCTGGAGGAGCTGCTGCTGCACCCGGCAGCCACCGCCGTGCACGCTATGGCGAGCAGAGCGACGGCAGGCGCTCTTTTCTGGAGAAATGAGGAGGTCATCCACCGAACACTGCCACTGTTAGTTGCGTGACGCAAGGAAACGTGACGGCTCTGTGACCAGCGCTGCTTCTCATTGGTACAGAGAGTATTTCCCTAGAGCTTGAGCCACTTGGCCTCGCACCAGGAAAACACGCCGAACATGATCAGCCCGATGGCGACCAGGAGGAGCAGCCAGGGCCCCAGCGGCGTGGCGGCCAGCGCCCGCAGCGCCGAGTCGGCGCCCTTGGCCTGGCCCGGCTTAGCCTGGACCGCGGCCACCACCAGGAAGATGCCCGCGGTCGCGAACACCGCCCCGCGGGCGATCCCGCCGAACTCGCCGAGCCACTCCACCGCCTGGCGGCCGCGGCCGTGCAGCTGGCCAAGCTTCAGATCGCTGCGGAATTGCTTCTTCCAGGCCTGGTAGGCCAGGTAGATGCCGGCGCCGATGAGGGCGAGCCCGATCACGATGATGGCGACCCGGCCGCCTGGGTACTTCATCGCGGTCGCGGTCAGGTCGACCGACTGCTTGTCGCTCGACTGCGGGGCGCCGGCGCCGATGGCGTACTTCAGCACGCTGTAGGCGAGCACGGCGTAGACGATGGCCTTGCCCAGCGCGGCCACGCGCTGGCTGGTCTTGCGGGTAGAGGTGCCCGGCGAGCCATATACCGCCTCACACAGCCGCCACAGGGTCATGCCGATGAACCCGATAACCAGCAGCCACAGCAGCACCCCGCCGACTGGTGTCGCGCTGATGGCGTGCAGGGCGCCGGTGCGGTCCGCCTGCTGGCTCGAATGGAAAAACGCGATCTGGACCGCGATCCAGCCGATGACCACGTACATGACACCGCGCGCCACCAGGCCGACCCGGGCCAGGACCCGCATGGCCGTGCTGTTGGCCGCCTGGCGGCCGCTGTTCGCCGTCCGCCGTCCGGCTGATCTGGCGCTGCGCGCGCCCTTGCGCCGGGCTGTCCAGGTAGCCACAATGGGCTCCTCTCTTGTCTTAGCCCCCGCGAGGTCACTGCCCACGCGACGCATCGGTATGCGGAATCAGTGAGCCGTGTCGCACACAGCCCCTGGCCCGGTTATGACGCCGCGGAATGGGAAGCTGCAGAACATGTTTGCTATTCTCGCCGCGATTGTCTTTGGCATCGCGTGGATCCTCAATGCCACCGGGGCGGCCACGAGCTCGTGGTTCTCCATCACGAGCCTGCTGTTCATCGGCCTGGTCTTCCTGGCTCTGCACCAGGCCGGCATCGGCAGCGCCTGGGTGCGGCGCCACTAGCGGAGCCGCCGGCATTAGCGGCCCCGGTCCCGCCCGTGCGGGCGGGTCCCGGCGTATGCCGGAACCCGCATCCGCGCGGGGAGATCAGAAGTAGTGCCGCCGTCCTCCGATTGCGTGACCGGCCATGCCGAGGAGCACGGCAATGATCCCGAGCACGGCCACGATGATCCCGATCGTCCAGATGATCGCGATCTTGGTCAGGAATCCGATGATGAGCAGAACTATCCCGAGGATGATCATGATTTTCCCCTAGCCGCCAGATGGCGGATTGCGGATTTTTCACCGTATGCCGCCAGGAGGGGCCATCCCGTTCTTGCCGGGGGCACTAGGGCGCACATTGGTGTTGTACAACCGCAAGGTTCTAGGCGGTACATAAACCCTCTGCCACCAGGCGACCTGATTAAACACGCCCGTCCGGAGTAATTGCCTCACGGTCGTCCCGGACCGCGGACTTGACCACTTCGGCCGCGACGATCGCCAGCTTGCGGCGCTCGGCCCGGGCCTGCGCCCGGAGCTGAGTGTAGGCGGCACGCGCGGACAGCCCCTGCTGGCCGATGAGCACGCCCTTGGCCTGCTCGATGATGGCCCGCGAGTTCAGCGCCGACTGCAGCTGGGCGGCCAGCTCAGTCTGCTGCTCGCCGAGCAGCATGCTGGCGATGAGCAGGGCGGCCAGGTCGGTGAACGCGAGCAGTGCGAGCTCGGCCTCGGCCGACCAGGGGCGGCGGTCTTCGGATGTCACCGCTACGACGCCCACGGCGTCCTGGTT
>JBAPYC010000539.1:0-7904 GCA_049284535.1 Streptosporangiaceae bacterium | reverse complement strand
GCGCTGGTCATGAACGCCGGTACAGTCGGCGGCAAGACGGCCCTGGACTTGACCGCCGACGGGGTCACTACCGTGTTCGCGTCGAACGTTCTTGGCCACGTCGTCCTCCTCGAGGCGCTCCTGAAGGAGGACCGACTTGGCGAGGTGGCGGTCTTCGCCGGAAGCGAAGCAGCCCGGGGAGTCCCGAAGATGCGGATGAAACGGCCATCGTTCGTCTCAACCTCCGCCGGCGAGCTCGCCACTGTCATCGACGGCAGCTATTTCGCCGACCGCAAAACTGACATCAGCCTAGCCTTCGGGCAGGTCAAGTACATCGGGGCCCTCTGGATGGCCTACCTGGCCCGCCAGCACCCCGACCGCCGATTCATCACCGTGAGCCCCGGCAACACCTCCGCCACCCAAGCCCCCAACGACCTTGCGCTACCGCTGCGTGTAGCGGCCAAGTACGTCATGCCCGCCCTGGGGATGGCCCACAAACTTGACGTGGGCGCGAGGCGACTGGTCGACGGCGTCACCGACCCAACCCTGTCGAGCGGCGTATTCTACGGCAGCGCGGCCAACACCATCATCGGTCCCTTGGTCGACCAGGCGGACATCTTCCCCGACCTGGCCAACCCGTCCTTCCAGGACCACGCCAACGAGGCCATCCACCGCTTTATCACCTAAAGACATTCGCGTAAACACTTCAAAAATCCAGAAGAGCGACCTCATGAGCACCACTGACCTCGCATGTACCCGCAGCCCTGATCACCGGAGCCACAGCGGCATCGGCAAAGCCACCGCCCTCTCGCTGGCCGATCGGGGCGCCCATGTGCTCGTCGGTGGCCGTGACGCCAAGTGTGGCGGCGCGGTCGTCGCCCCGATCCAGGCCAAGGGCGGCAAGCAGGGCCATCGAACTCGGCGGCGGCCACGTGGACATCCTGGTCAACAACGCCGCCATCTTCCCCACGGGTCCGACCCCAGAAATTGGCGAAGAAGGACATCGACGCCGCCTTCGCCGTCAACGTCGAGGTGTCCTTTGTCCTCGTCGCCGAGTTGGCCCCGGCGCTGGCGTTCTGGCCTGCGGGCGTGGGGGCCACCAAGGCGTCGCTCGTCCTGCTTGCCACCCCTCACTCCGGCCTGTTAAAAAAGGCGCTATTTGGCAGTGGTACACCGAACTAGACAGTCCTTTGCCTGTGTTCGCTCCCAAATGGCTCCCAAAATCGGACAGCCGGGACCGTGTAATGCAAACAACAGGTCACTAGACGCCCTGTGACCTGCTGTTTCCTTGTCGGGGTGGGGAGATTTGAACTCCCGGCCTCTTCGTCCCGAACGAAGCGCGCTGCCAAGCTGCGCTACACCCCGCACGCACGGAACCTCAGCGGCACCGAGCGAGACTTGGACAGTCTAGCGGAAACACAGACCCGCTCGGGCCGGGCTGCCGCAGACCGCTGCCATGGCCGCAGGCCTGGTTACCGGGAATCCCGCGGCATCAGGGTGAGCAGGCTGGCCTCGGGGCGGCAGGCGAACCGGGCCGGGGCGGTCGGCGATGTGCCCAGCCCGGCCGAGACGTGCAGCCAGGCCTGTCCGTCCGCCGGGTGATGGTGCAGCCCGCGGGCCCGCTCGCGTTCGATCCCGCAGTTGGTGACCAGTGTGCCGTAGAACGGCAGGCACAGCTGGCCGCCGTGGGTGTGCCCGGCGAGCAGGAGGTCGTATCCGTCCGCGACGAACCGGTCCATTACCCGCGGCTCGGGTGAGTGCATGACGCCCAGGCGGAGCCCGGCGGCCTGGCTGGGCTGGCCTGCCACCTGCTCGTAACGGTCCTTGTTGATGTGCGGGTCGCCCACCCCGGCCAGGGCGATGTCGATCCCGCCGGCCGTGAGCCGCCCCTGGCGGTTGTCCAGGTCCAGCCAGCCGGCCGCGGTCATCTCGTCCCGGAGCTTCTCCCAGGGCAGGTCGGGCTTCCGCTTGCGCCTCGGCCAGCGCGAGCTCGGTCCCCACAGGTACCTGAGCGGGTTACGCGGTTCCGGTGCGAACATGTCATTGGAACCTAGGACGAAGGCCCCTGGCCGGCTCAGCAGCGGTTCCAGCGCCTCCATGAGGGGCCCGACCGCTTCCGCGTGGGCAATGGAGTCACCGGTATTGACGACCAGGTGCGGATCGAGTTCGTCAAGGGAGCGTACCCAGTTGATGAGCCGCTTGCGGGCGGGGGTGAGATGCGTGTCCGAGATGTGCAGCACCCGCAGCGGCCCGGTCCCCGGCGGCAGCACGGGGATCTCAAACTGGCGCAGCGCAAACCAGTTCCGCTCGATCAGCGCGGCGTAGCCGATGGTCGCGGCGGCGCCCGCGGCTGCGCTGACCGGGATAATTGATCGCATCCTCACCCGCCTATGGTGCCATGGCCGACGGTGTGCTGCGCCGTCATCGTCCAGGCCCGATGTCCCTAGGATGGAGGCGTGTTGCGTCCTGAAAGCTGGTCCAGGCTTGCAGGTGTGAGTCCTGTCCGGGTAGGTACCGGAGCGCCCGGTAGCAGGCCCCGGCCCGTGGCTGAGAGGCGGCGGGCTGAGCGGGGTGTCAAGAGCCTCTTTGGAGGGAGCAAGCGCGCGGGCCGCAGCGTTAAGCGAACCTTGCAGCCTCGTCACAACAACAATGGGGGAGCCGAGCCGGTCATGTCACGGCGAAGGCCATGTCCGGTGGGCCCTGTTCCGGGGTCAGCCTGCCGGGTCCTCCCGGGGTACGGAGGGTGGCACGTGCGCACAGTCTGGGCCGAAACAGGAGAGGCCCGTCTGCCTGGCCTGCGTCGGGCAAAGACCAGGTGTATAAGCCGATGGTGAAGTCACCTGGAGGGCAGCGGGAGTCCGAGGGGGCCGTAGTACCGCTGATCGGCGTGCAACATAACGCGCCGGGAGGGAAGGGCCCTCACTTTGATCATGCTTTCCGCGAGGGTAAGCGTCAGGGCATGGCCGGGGCCTCCCGGTCCAATTCCCCCGGCGGGCTGCTGGCCCGTCGTAGCGGTGCTGTGCCGCCGCCGGCTCCCGGTTCTGGCTGGGCGGCACCGTGAACGTGCGAGAACTTCAAGGGAAGCTATGGGCTGCGGCCAAGCAGTCTCCGGAGCGGCGGTTCCACGCCCTGTATGACCGTATCTGCAGGGGTGACGTCCTGCAGGAGGCGTGGGAACGGGTCCGGGTTAACCGAGGGGCCGCCGGGGTGGACCGTGTCACCCTGGCGTATGTGCAGGAGGAGTACGGGGTTCAGCGGCTTTTGGCTGAGCTCCAGCGAGACCTGCGTGAGGGCACGTACCGTCCCGCGCCTGCCAGGCGTGTGGACATCCCGAAACCAGATGGCAGCAAGCGGCCGCTGGGCATTCCGACGGTCCGTGACAGGGTGGCGCAGCAGGCGGCCAAGATGGTGCTGGAGCCGGTGTTCGAGGCGGATTTCCTTCCGTGTTCGTACGGGTTCCGGCCCAGGCGGTCGGCGACGCAGGCGATGGAACGGCTGCGAACCGGGTTCATCGAGGGCCGTCACTTTGTCGTGGAGTTCGACATCCGGAACTTCTTCGGCGAGATCAGCCACGAACGGCTGCTGGCCGAGCTGGGGCGGCGGGTGTCGGACCGGCGGGTGCTGAAACTGGTCCGCCTGTGGCTGCAGGCAGGTGTGATGACGGCGCAGGGTCTGGAGCGGACGGTCGCCGGGACCCCGCAAGGCGGCGTGATTTCGCCGTTGATGGCTAACGTCTACCTGCACGTCCTGGATCGCGAGCTGGCCCGCAGGAACGTGGGCGAGCTGGTGCGCTATGCCGATGACGGTGTGGTGCTGTGCCGCAGCGCGGCGCAGGCCCGGGCGGCCCTGGAGGCGGTGCGGGACATCCTCGCATCGCTGGGGCTGCGGCTGCACCCGGATAAGACGAAAGTAGTTGACCTGCGGGAAGGCCGGGAAGGGCTGGACTTCCTCGGGTGCCATTTCCGGGCCCGCATGTCGGGGCGCCTGTGGGAGCAGAGGCGGGTTGTCCGCTACTACCTGCACCGCTGGCCCTCGCAGCGGGCGATGAAACGGCTCCGGGACAAGGTTCATGCCCGTACCGGCCGCAACCGCGTGGGAGCGGATATCCGCGAGGTGATCGCGGACCTGAACCCGCTGCTGCGCGGCTGGGGGAACTACTTCCGCACCGGGAACGCCGCTCACAAGTTCCGCCAGGCCGACTACTACGTGACGTGGCGGCTCCGCCGGCTGATGATCGCCAAGCGGGGCCGTAATCTGCACGCAGGGCAGGCCAGGACGTGGACAGAGGAATGGTTCAACGGGCACGGGCTCTACCGGCTCCGCGGCACGATCCGCTATCCGAAGGCAGCGTAACCATGCCAGGAAGATCATCGGTAAGCCGTATGCGGGAAAACCGCACGTACGGATTGAAAGGGGGATGGGGAAACGGGCCGTCACAGGCACCGCGCCCCTGACTACCAATGGCTGAACTCAAGGAGCGGTTGCGCGCGGACCTGAACGCCGCGATGCGGGCCCGGGATCAGGTGCGGATGCGCACCCTGCGGATGGCGCTCAGCTCAATCACCACCGAGGAGGTGGCCGGATCGGTGGCCCGCGACCTCAGTGACGACGAGATCGTCAAGGTGCTGGCCCGCGAGGCCAGGAAGCGCCGGGAGGCTGCCGAGGCTTTCGGCGCCGCAGGCCGTACCGAACAGGCGCAGGCCGAACGGGCGGAGGGAGCCGTCCTCGCGGATTACCTGCCTGCCCAGCTGAGCGACGGCGAACTGGCTGCGCTGGTAGACGCGGCGATTGCCGAGACCGGCGCCACCGGCATGAAGAGCATGGGCCAGGTCATGAAGACGCTGACCCCGAAGGTGGCCGGCCGGGCCGACGGCGGCCGGGTCGCCGCCGAGGTCCGCCGCCGCCTCAGCGCTTAGCTACAAGCGGCCGCCGGCGATGCGGCGGTCGCGCTGCGTCTGCCCGCGCTCGCCGTAACAGCCGGGCGTGGCGGTTACCGGCCGCCCCCACCGCCGTTCTTACCGCCGCCCCCGCCGTTGCCATTCCCGTTCCCGCCCTTGCCGTTGCCATTCCCGTTCCCGCCCTTGCCGTTGCCGTTCCCGCCCTTGCCGTTGCCGTTGCCGGTCCCGTTGCCGCCGCCCTTGCTCTTCTTGGGCTGGCTGGGCTGCGTGACGGTCTGGCCGTTGCCCTTGCTGTTGAACGGGCTGTCCGCCGGGACCGATACGAAGTAGTCGACCTTGCCCAGCGAGGCATGATCGAACGACATGTGCCAGGTCGACCCGGGCGCGTCCGCGCCGAACATCTCGCCCGGGCAGCTCAGGCCGCCGTCCTCCAGCCGGTAACAGCTGTGGCTGCCGCCCATCGTGAGCTGCGTCGGCGACGAGGGGTTGAAGACCGAGACGTAGCCGACCAGGTTGGGGGTGTAGCCGGCGAACGCGGCGTACGGAGTGCCGTCGTTGCCTTCTACGTTGGAGGTACCGGTCTTGCCGGCCGCCTGGCGGCCGCTCAGCCCGCCGATGTTCCCGGCCGTGCCGGTGGTCAGCACACCCTGCAGGATGTAGTTCACGGCGTCGGCGACCGCGCTGGACAGCACCCGGTGGCAGTTTGATGCGGGTACGGCCAGGTCCTTGTCTTCGCTGCTGACGATCTTGCCGATCGCGACGGGCGTGCAGTACATGCCGCGGGCGGCGACGGTGGCGTACGCGGCCGCCATCGACAGCGGGGCCACGTTAACCGAGCCCAGGGTGAAGGACGGGATGTTGTCGGCCGAGTCCTGGCTGCCGTCCTTGCTGAACAGCGAGGTGCCATCCACCCGGTCCAGGCCCATCTTCGCCGCGGTTTTCACGACGTTGCACAGGCCGACCTTCTTCTCCAGCTGGGCGTAGAAGACGTTGATGGAGTTGGTGGTCCCGGTGTACAGCGAGTCGGTGGATGTTCCCGGCCCTTCCGCATTGGACACGGTCCAGGCACCGGGGGTTTGGGATGTCGGATCGTAACCGGCGGGGCCGCCCTGGCAGTCGGTGTACCCGTCGATGGTGGTGCTGCCCGGTACGGTCAGCTGGAAGCCGAACGGGAGGTTCTGTTCCAGCGCGGTGATGAGCGTGAACAGCTTCGACGACGAGCCGGTCTGGACCCCGGTGCTGAAGCCGTAGGCGGTGTTCACCGCGTAGTTGATCTCGGTCTGGCCCCGCCCGGTCCCGTAGGACCGGTCCTCGGCGATGGCCAGGATCTGGCCGGTGCCGGGCTGCACCATGGCCTCGGTGTCCGCGTTCTGGCCCGGGTTCCAGTAGCCGCTCTTCGCCGGGACCACGTAGTTCACCGCGTAGTTGGCGGCGTCCTGGTCCTTCGCATCGAGCGTGGTGTAGATCTTCAGGCCGCCGGTGGACAGCAGCTTGGCCCGGGCCGCCGGGGTCTTGCCGTAGGCCGAGTCGCGCAGGAAGGTCTCCTCCACGTACTGGCAGAAGAAGCCGGCCGTGCCCACCGAGCTGGACTGGCAGCCGCTTTCCGGTATCGACTCGTGCAGGCCGAGCGGCTCCGCTTCATCCTTGATGGCCTGCGCCTGGGTCAGCCCGTTGTTGGTCTGCCACATCCGGGCCAGCACGGTGTTGCGGCGCTGGAGGGCCAGCTCGGGATGCATGACCGGGTCGTAGGCGGTCGGGTTCTCCACGATGCCGGCCAGCGTGGCCGCCTGGGTCACGGTGAGCTTGGCGGCGCTGGTGCCGAAGTAGGTCTCGGCCGCGGTCTCGATCCCGTAGGCGAAGTAGCCGTAGTAAGCGTCGTTCAGGTAACCGGCCAGGATGTCCTGCTTGGACTGCTGGTGCTCGGCAGCCACCGCCATCCGCAGCTCGTTCAGCTTGCGGTTCAGCGTGTCGGAGATCGCCGCCTGCTCGTCCTGGGTGTTGTTGGCCTCTTCCGCCTGGAGCAGCAGGACGTTCTTGACGTACTGCTGGGCGATGGTGGATCCGCCCTGCACCGGCTTGTGCTCGATGTCATTCACCGCGGCGCGGATCGTGCCGCGCAGGTCGATCGCGCCGTGCACCCAGTACCGGGAGTCCTCGATGGCCACGACCGCGTTCGCCATGTTCGGGCTGATCTGGCTGTAGCTCACCGGCTCCCGGTCCCAGCCGCCGTACTTGACCGTGCTCGCGTTGCTCGCCGAGGTGTAGTACGGCGCGTCCACGCCGTACACGTAGGCCATCAGGTTGCCGTCGCGGTCGAGGATCTCCGAGCGCTGCGGCAGGCCCTGCGGGTCCAGCGTGATGCTGGTGAACTTGTCCGCCTCGTTGCGGACGAGCACGCCGCTGGTGGCCACGAGGGGGATCGCCATGGCCGCGGCTAGGACGCCGCCAATGGCGGCGAAGAGGACGAGGCGGCCGAGCACGCTCGTCCGGGTAAAAAGCGTCTCACCGAGCTGCACGCGACTTAGCGTACGCGCCAGAACCACTATCCAGTGCCCCCGTTCGGGACATAAATAGCCCAGAACCGCATACTCTGGCCGACATGGTTATAACAGCAATGAAACGGAATTCTTACCGGAAGTCACCATCAGATATCACTTGAGTGGTTTAATGTGACGACCGGGACATGGCCATGAACAGAGAGTGACTATCCACAGGTTTTCATATAGCCCGTCAGAACTATTTGGTAAATGGCCATGCCGGGGTCTTGGCATCACGGCCGGACTTCCGTAAGTTGCTGGATCACGAACAGATAACCGTGGGCAGGGCGGCCGCACGCACCTGACCCCGGGATCGCAACCCCATCGAGACGACCGTCGGCGTCAACGCGTCGACGATCAAGAGGAGTGGGCACATGTGGATCACTGACTGGACCACACGCGCCGCATGCAAGGGAACCGACCCTGACGAACTGTTCGTCCAGGGAGCAGCGCAGAATCGCGCCAAGCTGATCTGCCGGGGATGCCCGGT
>JBAPYC010000538.1:0-1626 GCA_049284535.1 Streptosporangiaceae bacterium | reverse complement strand
CCTGGGTGAAGACCTCGCTGGCGCCGGGCTCCAAGGTGGTCATGGACTACTACGAGCGGGCCGGGCTGGTGCCGTACCTGGACAAGCTCGGGTTCAACCTGGTCGGCTACGGCTGCACCACCTGCATCGGCAACTCCGGGCCGCTGCCGCCCGCGATCAGCGAGGCGGTGAACGACAACGACCTGGCCGTGGCGGCCGTGCTGTCGGGGAACAGGAACTTCGAAGGCCGGATCAACCCCGACGTGAAGCTGAACTACCTGGCCTCCCCGCCGCTGGTGGTGGCGTACGCGCTGGCCGGGACGATGGACATCGACCTGCAGCACGAGCCGCTCGGTTCCGACGCGGAGGGCAAGGCGGTCTACCTGGCCGACATCTGGCCCTCGCCCGAGGAGATCGCGGACGTGGTGCAGCACGCGGTGGCGCAGGAGATGTTCACCCGCGACTACGCCGACGTGTTCAAGGGCGACGACAACTGGCGCGGTCTCCAGATCCCGTCCGGTGACACCTTCGCCTGGGGCGAGGACTCCACCTACGTCCGCCGGCCGCCCTATTTCGACGGCATGCCGGCCGAGCCGGAGCCGGTCACCGACATCACCGGGGCCCGGGTCCTGGCCAAGCTGGGCGACTCGGTGACCACCGACCACATCTCGCCGGCCGGGGCCATCAAGACCGACAGCCCGGCCGGGAAGTACCTGACCGAGCACGGCGTCGAGCGCCGGGACTTCAACTCCTACGGCTCCCGCCGCGGCAATCACGAGGTGATGATCCGCGGCACGTTCGCCAACATCCGGCTGCGCAATCAGCTCGCGCCCGGCACCGAAGGCGGGGTGACCACCAAGGACGGCGAGCAGATGTCCATCTACGACGCGTCCCGCGCCTACATCGAGGCGGGTACGCCGCTGGTCGTGCTGGGCGGCAAGGAGTACGGCTCGGGCTCGTCCCGGGACTGGGCCGCCAAGGGGACGCTGCTGCTCGGCGTGCGCGCGGTCCTGGTCGAGTCCTTCGAGCGCATCCACCGGTCCAACCTGATCGGCATGGGCGTGCTGCCGCTGCAGTTCCGGCCGGGTGACTCGGCCGCCACCCTCGGCCTGACCGGTGAGGAGACCTTCGATATCCGCGGTATCGAGGCGATCAACTCCGGGTCGGTGCCGCGCGAGGTGACCGTGACCGCCGACGGCCAGGAATTCCAGGCCGTGGTGCGGATCGACACCCCGGGCGAGGCCGAGTACTACCGGCACGGCGGGATCATGCAGTACGTGCTGCGGTCCCTGAGGGGATCCGGCGATAGCGCCAGCTGACCCGGACCGCGTTGTCGCCCGGCTGCGGGCGGCCGGCTGCGTGTTCGCCGAGGACGAGGCCCGGCTGCTCAGGTCCGCCGCCCGGACCCCGGCCGAGTTGGACGCCATGACCGGGCGCCGCGCGGCCGGCCAGCCGCTGGAGCAGGTGGTCGGCTGGGCTGAGTTCTGCGGCCTGCACGTCGCCCTGGCGCCGGGGGTGTTCGTGCCCCGGCGGCGCACCGAATTCCTCGTCCGGCAGGGCGCCGCGCTGGCCCGGCCGGGCGACGTGATTGTCGACCTGTGCTGCGGCGCGGGCGCCATCGGCGCCGCCCTGGCCGCCGCCGTGGAC
>JBAPYC010000537.1:0-5473 GCA_049284535.1 Streptosporangiaceae bacterium | reverse complement strand
TCGCCCACCTGATCCCACGAGGTTCACACCCTACGCCAACGCCGCCGGGCCAGATCGCCGCCGACCCGGCGCGGCGGCGCGTGCGCGGCGCGGCGCTGCGCTGCGTTCCGCACGCGCCATCTGCCCCCGGCGACTTCGCCTGTCGCTGTCGCCATCGGTGCTGCTGTATGACTACAGTAGTAAAGATACCTGACTAGCATGGTCGTCGATGGGGGACAAGCGGCCAAGGACTGCTCACATCCAGAGAAGACAAAGAGAGAGAACAGAGGCAGCGCCATGCATCAACGTCAAGCCTGGCCGGCAAGCGGGCCTTGGTCACCGGAGGCAGCCGCGGAATCGGCGCCGCGATCGTGCGGCAGCTCGCCTCCTATAGCGCCACAGTCGCGGTCAATTACCGGTCCGATCGGGCCGCCGCCGATGCGCTCGTCGGCGAACTCCGCGGCAACGGCGTGCCGCGTCGGCTTTCCCGGCCGATGTCAGCGACGCGGCCCAGACCCGCGAGCTGGTCGGCGCGGTGGTATCCGAAACCGGCAGCGGACCGATTTCGACCTAGCCGACCCCGCCGACACGAGCCTCGGGCACCGGCAGGTGCAGCGGTGGAACCTGCCCGAAGGGTAGGTCATCTCCAGGCACCCGGCGCATGCGGCGCTGGTCAGCGAGGCCGATTTGATCGCCTCCCAGGACACGGCCGCGCCGCGCGGCCCGGTCGGCCCCGCTGTCCGCCGGTACCTGCTGGCCGGGCTGCTGGCCTGCGGCCGGTGCGGGCGGCGGCTGGAGTCAGCCTGGTCCAACGGCAGGCCCGCCTACCGGTGCCGCCACGGCTAGTCCAGCGCCACCCGGCCAGACTCTGGCAAGGCGAAGAACGCGTACGTGCGCGAGGACCAGATCCTCCCGCACTTGGCCACGATCGCCATCCTGCTCGTCGGCCCTGCCGGTACCCCGCCCGCGGGAACCGCAGTCCAGTTCAGGTGACGGGCCCGGACGGTACGGCTGCCCTCATCGACCAACTGCGTGCCGATGGCGTCGTCCTCAGCTATGACCCGGACGACCGGGCTCTACGCTCTGGCGGTCACGACCCGCTGTCCATCACCATCGGCACGGATAACGTCAGCACTCATTCGCGCCAGAACAAGAAAAGGAGGATCGCTAGGAAAACAAGAAGAGAACACCCGCTGCGGCCGGAGGCTGAGCGCCGGTGACGTCCGAGCATGCCCGTGAACGGCCGCTCATGGGGATTTGACGTGTCCGAGGGGGACTTGAACACGGAAACCGGTGACATTTCCCCGGATCGGGGAAATCATGCAATAAGAGTAACAGGAACGGGGCGGATACTCCCGGGTATTCTGCCGCGTGTTCGCTGTCTGGCCTGCACGTGGCTGGGCGGCAGGTGCGGGCACCTGCTTCCCGTACCGCTGGCTGCAGCGCCCTCGGGTACCCGGCAGCTGGGCTGCGCGGGTATGGCGCTACCTATCGTGATGAGATTAAGGGACGTGCACGCAAGGCGCCGTTCTGCAGAGTTGCATCGTCGCCGGTGCAGGCAGGCAGTCGCGTGCAGAGCTGGCTGCCGTGGCGCGTGACACCGAGGCACTCTCCGCTCATGCCGATGTGCGCGAGTGCTGGATAGCACGATTTGATGTAGTACCACTTTGGTACCATATTGGTCATGGCCATGAATCTGCGGCTTGACGACGACGACAGCGCACTGCTGAAGGCTCTGGCAGAGGCGGAGCAGGTGTCCCTGCATGAGGCCGCCCTGCGGGCGATCCGGCGTAGCGCCCGCGAGCTCGCGCACACCGATCGCGTGCGCGAGGCCACGGCCGAAATGCTCGACCGATGGGGCGGGGTTCTGGACAGGCTCGGCCGCGTGTGAGTGATCCTCCAGGCACCGAGTACCTCAGCCTGGAGGATCTGCTGGATCTGGTGAGCGCGCTGGGGGCCGGCCCTGTCCGGGATGTCGGCTTGCTCGATTCAGCTTGTCACCGCCCGCGGGCCAGCTTCTTCGGCCAGGAAGCGTATCCGACGCTGGCCGGGAAGGCGGCCGCGCTCATGCACTCGCTGGCGGGCAACCACGCGCTCGCCGACGGCAACAAACGGCTCGCCTTGCTGGCCACTGTGGTGTTCTTGCGGATCAACGGATACGTGCTGGACCTGACCGACGATGAGGCGTTCGCTCTGACCATGTCCGTGGCCGCAGGGCAGCTCGACGCCGACGGGATCTGCAAGCAGCTCCGACTCGCGCAAGCACCCCCGTGACTCGCCCAGTCCCGGCATTCTTACGACCGCGGTGACGGAAGCCTCTACAGCGAAACGCGCTCAACCGGCTCGAATGAACGTCCGCTCATGCCGCGAGTCGACAGGGTGTTTGGTGGCTGGGTGCGCCGGTCCTGGTCGCGGCGGGACTGGTTAGGGTGGCTGCGTTTTGCCTGTCAGATCCAGGTAGACCCTGGCGACCTGGCGGGCCAGCGGGGGCCAGGTGTACCGCTGTGCGGTGTGCTGGGCGGCGGCAGCCAGCCGGGCCGCGGTGCCCGGCTCGGTCAGGACGCGGGTGATGGCCGTGGCGAGAGCGGCGGCGTCGCCGGGGGGGACGAGCAGGCCGTTGACGTCATGGTCGATCAGGGCGGGTATCCCGCCGACCCGGCTGGCGATGACTGGCAGGCCTGCGGCCATGGCCTCGATCAGCACGGAGGGCAGTTCTTCGTACCGGGTGGCCAGGACCAGCAGGTCGATGTGCCGCAGCACCGCAGGGACCCGCACGTGCGGCACCAGCCCGGTGAACCGGACCGGTGCGCCCAGCCGCCGCGCCTGCTGCTCGGCAGCAGGCCGGCCAGGCCCATCGCCCACGATGAGCAGGCAGGCCGGCGTGGTTACCCGGCCGAAGGCATTGATCAGCGTGCCGACGTCCTTTTGCGGCGCGATCCGGCCGACGTAGCCGATCCGCGGCCGGCCCAGGCCTGCAAACGGGTCCGGCGCGTGGGCGGCGAACAGGTCCGGGTCAAAGCCGGGCGGGATCACCCGGATCCTGCTGTCCGGGATTCCCTCGCGCCGCAGCCGGTCCGCGGCCGCCTGGGTCAAGGCGATCACCATGTCCGCGGCGGCCAGCGCCCGGCGTTCGGCCAGCCCGCCAGCTAGCCGCAGCCACGCCGTCCGGGCCGAGGTGACCCGCATATTGTGCCGCACGCTGGCGTGGATGGTGACCACCAGCGGGCAGCGGTGCCGCCGCGCGGCCAGCCGGGCCAGCGGCAGGACCGCGATGTCTTCCCCGCAGTGCCCGTGCACCACGTCAGCGCCGCCGCGAAGTGCCAGCGGGGCGGCCAGCGGCGCCCATGCCTGCCGGGCCAGCCGTATGTCCATCCCGGTCCGCACGACCTGCCCGTGCCCGCCGAACCCGGTGCTCCCGGCCCCGATGTCCATGCGGGAGGTCAGGATCAGCTGGCAGGCGCCCATCCGGTCCAGCTGCCGGCTCAGCTCGGCGGTATGGTTCTGCATCCCGCCAATCGCGTCGTAGCCCGCCGACCGGGCGCTCAGCACGGCCGGCTCGAACACCGAGCACAAGCGCAGGACCCGCATCCCGTCCAGGATCAGCTGGCTGCCGCCGCCCAGTTCCGGCACACCGGTCACGCTCTCACTGCTCTCAGCCATGACCAGCCTGTTCCCGGCCGGGCGCCAAATCTACCTGCACAGCGAGCAAAACGCGCCCCGCTGTGACCAGCTGCCCGTGACCGGACCCGGGCCAGCCAGCCCGTAACCGGCGCGCCGGCCCAGGCGCAGTCATCCTCACACCCGCCCCCCGGCCCCGCCGCCGGCGTCGTCCGGATCTGCTGTCTCACCACCAGCCTGGATCAGCCCCCCGCACCTAGATCGAAGCGCCCGGCCCGTCCATCACAAGACCAACACGATCGGCTGCCGCAGCACAGGCCTGTATTGAGAATGCCCGCACGTGCTTGATATGTAGGTGATCGTGAGGCACCAAGATCGAGGCGCACTGCGCCTCGATCACCTACATGATCAGGCATTATGCCGCCGGAGGGCAGTGAATGTGTCCGAGGACCGACTCGCAACTTACGTACATGATCCAGGTCGCCGTGACCACCGAGTTCGCGCTTGAGGCCGACGATGGGCGATGACAGGACCGATGAACTGGGAAGGCCATCACATCGAAGTGGTCAGCGTCGCGGCCGCAGGCCACCTCACGCGAGCATCTGACCTGCTCTGCGAGCATCTCGCCAGCATCGGCTGCGACCCTCTCGCCGCCCGGCTCCGGGAGCTCATGGCGAGGGATGACTTGGCGGACCTGACCGGCCAGCTTCCGGGTTGCCGCGCCACGCCGTGACCAGGGTCCCCCTGGGCCAAAATCAAGGTCATTGGACCGAACGGGCGTGGTGCGTGCACCCGTTAGTCGAGAGAGGGCTGAGAGGCGGTGCCAGTCCAGGACGGAGGTAATCGCGCGGTCGGCGATCCAGGGCCTCGGCCGGGGCCCTAGGGTGGCAGGTGGCCTGTGCTGGGCACCGGGCGTCGGCCCGCGTGTTCAAGCGGCGGTACATAGGTTGTGGGGAGATCCACCAGGTCACGCATAACCGAAATCACTCCGAGCTTCGCATGCTCGTGGATGCAATCTCCTTTAAGCGCGGTTTCGATGCGCCGTCGCTGGCGCAACGACACGTCAAATAGGCGGAATTTCCCAGTGGTCTCGCCGCCTGCCAGATTGATCATGCGTCCTCCGCAAGCAACAGGCGACGGGCAAATAGAGTGAACCGGCGCGCGATGGGCAGCAAGGAGCCATGCCAGCCGCTGCGAGGCGCACTCTCGGGCCGCTTGCCGTCGTAACCGCAGCGGCGTTCGCCTTCGCGCTCCTGCTTGTCCTGGTGCGACTGCAGTGGGCGCCCCTCGAGTCCGTCGATCACGACGCGGCGGCCGGGCTGAACAGCCTCGTTGCAGGCCACGCCGCGGTTGTCAGCATTGTCAAGGCGGTCACCTGGCTAGGCAGCAGCGGCGTGCTGTGGACGCTAGTCGGAATGACCGTCGTGGTGCTGGCCATCAGGCGGCGGTGGTGGCTGGCGATCTACCTCCTGGTCACTGGCGCTGGCGAGTTGATACTTGACCCGGTACTCAAGGTGCTGGTCGGCAGGCTGCGTCCAGTGGTCGCCCATCCCATCGCTTACGGTAAAGGCGACAGCTTCCCCAGCGGGCATGCGCTCGGCTCAATCGTCTGCTACGGCGCCCTGTTCCTGGTCTTCCTTCCTGCGACCCGCGGTATTGGGCGCCGCGTGTTCACCGCGGTGATCGTCACGCTGATCGCCGCGATCGGCGCCAGCCGGCTCCTGCTCGGCGTGCATTACGTCTCTGACGTGCTCGGCGGCTGGGCGCTCGGTATCACCTGGCTGGGCATCACCGCTTTCGCCTTCGAGCTATCCCGCCAGGCCACCGGGGCGCCGGTGACCGATCCGGTGACCGAGGGCCTTGAGCCCGAGGCCCG
>JBAPYC010000536.1:0-2725 GCA_049284535.1 Streptosporangiaceae bacterium | reverse complement strand
CAGTCTGGCCGCTTCCTTATCAGGGAATCCCGGTAGGTTTTCATTCTTTTACATCTGGGCAGCAACCTGCTGCGAATGGTCCGCATAGGTCCGCTAGTATCTGCCGCCGTGGGTGGCGATTGTTACTCAGTTTCAGGCGGCTTCGCCTCCACCTGATCTCCACACCATCTCCATTCGGCCTTCACGCAGGCGTGGCAAGGCTGTAGTGATTGCCGCTCGGCCAGCAAAACTGCCCCTAAGGGCCGTGTGTTCGGAGGTGGACTCGGCAGCATCCGGTGGCTTATAGCCGCACCGTCAGATGACATGAGCGCGGCCAAAGCCACGAGGCAGCTAACTAGCGGTGCCTCGCCGATCCACCAGCGAAAAGAGTCCAGGTGAACTCAACCAGAAAGACCGCGCTAATCGCAGGCGCGCTCTTTGTGATCACTTTTATCACATCGATCCCGGCGGCGCTCCTTCTCTACACCCCGGTGCTGGACCACACCAACTACATCATCGGCGGCGGCGCCGACACGCGTGTGGCTTTGGGAGCGTTTCTCGAGGTCCTCCTCATCGTCGCCAACGTCGGCAGCGCCGTCGTGCTGTTCCCGATCCTCAAACGGCAAAATGAGAGCCTCGCCCTCGGCTACGTCACCGCCCGTATCATCGAATCCACCTTCATCGCCATCGGCATCGTCAGCCTCCTTGCGGTCGTGACGCTGCGGAAGGATGTCGGAGGCGCAGGCGGCCCGGGCTCGCTCGTCAACCTCGGCAGGTCGCTCGTCGCGGTCCACGACTGGACGTTCCTGCTCGGGCCCGGCTGGATCGTCGGCGTCGGGAACGGGCTGATCCTGGGGTACCTGATGTACCGGTCCGGCCTCGTGCCACGGCGGATGGCGATGCTGGGGCTGATCGGAGGTCCGCTGATCATCGTCTCGGGGACCGCCGTGCTGTTCAATGTCATCCAGCCAGGCTCCGCGGCTCAGGTCATCGCCACGATCCCGGAATTCGTCTGGGAGCTGTCGCTTGGCATCTACCTCATGGTCAAGGGATTCAAGCCATCTCCGATCCTCTCCGCCCCTATCGAAGATGCCGGAGCTGACGAGCGTCCCCCAGCCCTCGCGGCGACTGACAGGTAACCCCCTCCCCAGCTCGGCCAACTCCGGGCCAGCATCCGGGAAGGCGGCTCTGTGTAACCCAACAGGACCTCGGTTTGCCCCGTCCTTCCGATAGGTGCCGATGGTCTTGCCGGGAAAGATCACTGCTCAAGGGTGGGCGTTTGCGCCCATCGCCGTGGCGACGCGACCGAAGGGAGCGCCCTTGACGGTGATCTTGCACGGTAAGAGGATGCCGGGCACGGAGGACGGGCTACGGCCCGGTCTTGCAGGCGCGGTCACCGGCGCAGCGTAACGGCGGGTACCGGCCAGCCTGCGGAAGCGGGGTAGCCGACCGGGCGGCGGCGGGGCGCCCGAAGGGCTCCCGCCCGCAAGGGCGCGACCTAGCCCGCCGCCCCGGAGTCGGGCAGTAGCCCCGCCCTTCCCCGCTCACGGCCCGGCTCCTGTTCGGCACCATTCCTGGCAACCCGATTCACCGGGCAACCTGGGCGCAGATCTGGGGACCTGCGGCCCGACAGGCGCAGATTCCGCGCGGAATCAGACTGCACTGCCTCCGGCACTATTTCGCGACGCTCCTGATTCATCAGGGTGTAGGCGTCAAGCGGGTCCAGCTCGCATTGGGCCACTCAACCCCGACGATCACACTCAACACATACGCGGGCGAGTGGCCCGACACTGACGACCACGAGCGGACGATCGTGGACTCTGCGCTCGGCAGTGTGCCCTCTGTGTGCCCTGGCCAGCGTCCTGTCAGGTAGAGACGCTGGTCATTGACCTGCAAGGGGCATGGTTCAGCGGTAATTGACGAACTGCAGGGCGAAGTCGAACTCCTTGCCCTTCAGCAGTGCGATGACCGTCTGCAGGTCGTCCTTTTTCTTGGCTGAGACACGCAGCTCTTCACCCTGGATCTGAGCCCGGATGCCCTTGGGGCCCTCGTCCCGGATGATCTTGGAGATCTTCTTGGCGTTGTCCTGGGTGATGCCCTCCTTCAGGGACACGCCCATCCGGTACTCCCTGCCGGAGGGTTTGGGGTCGTCCGCGTCCAGCGTCTTGAGTGACACACCGCGCTTGACCAGTTTGTCCTTGAACACATCGAGGACGGCCTTGGCGCGCTCTTCGCTGTTGGCGCGGATGTCGACGCTGTCGCCGGACCAGGTAATGGACGCGCCGACGCCGCGGAAGTCGAACCGGGTGCTTATCTCCTTGGCCGCCTGGTTGAGCGCATTGTCGACTTCCTGGTGGTCGAGCTTGGACACGATGTCAAAAGAAGACTCTGATGATGCCACCGCTCTAGGCTAGACGCGCCGGGCACGGGCCGTCACGCCGAACGCGCCGGGACCTGCCCAGGACTGGGAATCGCAGCTGATTTACCGTCCGGTCTCGACTTGGGCTATCCTGCTGGGTGCCGCCAGACGCCGCGGCGAACGGCAGGTTGCCCGAGTGGCCAAAGGGAGCGGTCTGTAAAACCGTCGGCTCAGCCTACGTTGGTTCGAACCCAACACCTGCCACCACCTGCGAAAACGGCCCCTGGGCTGCGGAGACGCGATCCAGGGGCCGTTTTCTTCTTGTCACGCCACGTATCAGCATGTGTCACCGTGCGTCGATCTGTCGCGGTGTCCACGGACGTATAG
>JBAPYC010000535.1:0-21505 GCA_049284535.1 Streptosporangiaceae bacterium | reverse complement strand
TTGCTCGGGGGGCGGGGCGGCTTGCTCGGGGGCGGGGCGGCTTGCTCGGGGGCGGGTCGGAAGGTGGGCGGGCGCTTGGGACGGGATGGTTTGGGTCAGCTGGGCTTGGGCCGGGGGTTGGGGATGCTGCATAGGATCAGGGAGACGGGGACGAGCCGGAAGGATGCCAGCGATGACCATGGAGCAGCAGGTACCGGAGCCAGATAGTCACGCTCCCGACCGCAACCTGGCGCTGGAGCTGGCGCGGGTGACCGAGGCGGCGGCCATGGCCGCGGCGCGGTGGGTCGGGCGGGGCGACAAGAACGGGGCCGACGGGGCGGCCGTGGGCGCCATGCGGATGATGATCAACTCGGTGTCGATGCAGGGCGTCGTGGTCATCGGCGAGGGCGAGAAGGACAACGCGCCCATGCTGTTCAACGGCGAGGAGGTCGGCGACGGCACCGGGGCGGCCTGTGACGTGGCGGTCGACCCGATCGACGGCACCCGGCTGTGCGCCAACGGCATGCCCAACGCGATCTCGGTGCTGGCCGTGGCCGGCCGCGGCTCGATGTACGACCCGTCGGCGGTGTTCTACATGAACAAGCTGGCCACCGGCCCGGCGGCCGCCGATGTGGTGGACATCACGGCGCCGGTGGCGGTCAATATCGCCGCGGTGGCCAAGGCCAAGGGGGAATCGCCCCAGGACGTCACCGTGGTCATCCTGGACCGTCCCCGGCACGAGGAGCTGATCCGGCAGGTCCGGGAGGCCGGGGCCCGGATCCACCTGATCACCGACGGGGACGTGGCCGGGGCGATCATGGCCGCCCGCGACGACACCGGCATCGACCTGCTGCTGGGCACGGGAGGCACGCCGGAGGCGATCATCGCCGCCTGCGCGCTCAAGTGCCTGGGCGGGGTCATCCAGGGCCAGCTCGCCCCGACCGACGAGGCCGAGCGGCGCCGCGCGCTGGACGCCGGGCACGACCTGGACCGGGTCCTGACCACCGGTGACCTGGTGTCGTCGGAGGACGTGTTCTTCGCCGCCACCGGGATCACCGACGGCGAGCTGATGGCCGGGGTCCGCTACCGGCCGGGCGGGGGCGCGAACACGCACTCGCTGGTGATGCGGTCCCGGTCCGGGACCACCCGGAGCATCAAGAGCGAGCACAGCCTGTGGAAGCTGCGTGCCTACTCCTCGATTAACTTCGGCTGACCCAGCGAGCTGACCCAGCGAGCTGACGCAGCGAGCTGACGCAGCTAATTCCGGCTGAAGAGGCGGAACCGCCGGTTTTTCGGCGGCGTTATGACCTTCAGCTCGCCGCCCAGGACCAGTGCCTTGACCTCGATCAGCGGGGCCGACGGCCCGGCCGCGACGGTGCCGCCACGCTTGCGGCCCAGGACCATGTGCCCGCTGACCATCACCGAGACCCCGTCCGGCACGATGATCCGCAACCGCCCGCCGAACACGGTCGCGTACAGCTGGACCCGGCTGGTCTGCAGGATGGCCTGGGTGAAGTCCACTTCCACCTCGCCGAACATCGCGGTCACGGTGAAGCTCTCCGGCACCACCCAGCGGCCGTCCCGCCGGGCTGGGCCGAAGATCCCGGCCACCACCCGGCCAGCGTCCAGCCGGACCGGCTGCGCGGACGGCGCGGCCAGGTCCGACGTCAGCGCCGCGAGGTCACCGAGGGTACGAGCCGACAGCACGCGCTCCACCCGTTCGGCATGTTCGTCGGGAGTGAGGCGGCCGTCGCTCATCGCCTCGCTCAGCATCGCGAGCACCCGGTCACGGTCAGTGTCGGACGCGCGCAGGTCGCGGGGTGACGGCCGGGGGCTCATATATGAATTATCGCGTGCCGCCGGGGCTTTCGTCGCTTCGGCGGAGGATGCCCAGGTGGCGGGCTTATCGGGGTCCGCTGTACGAGACGGGCACGGACATGCTACCCATGGTGCATGACTGACGAAGTGATCGATTCGGTCTTGGAGCGGACAAGTCAGAACGACGTCCGCCTGGTCCGATTCCTGTACGCCGACCACGGCGGGATCATCCGCGGCAAGGCCGCGGGCACGGCACGGCTGCGCGAGCGGATGGCCAGCGGCATCGGGCACACGGTGGCCATGATGGCGATGTCCATGCTGGACGAGCTGCAGCCCGTCGCCGGGATGGGCCCGGTCGGCGAGGTCCGGATCGTGCCCGACCCGGAGACCTTCGTCACGCTCCCCTACGCGCCCGGGGCGGCCGCCATGCTGGCTGACCTGGTCAAGCCGGACGGCGATCCGTGGGAGGCCTGCCCGCGCACGTTCCTCAAGCAGGCCCTGGTCGAGCTGGCTGGCGAGGGGTACTCGGCGCAGGCCGCGTTCGAGCCGGAGTTCACCGTCGGCTACCGGGAGGCCTCCCCGGCCGCGCCCTCGATCCCGGACCGGCTGGTGCCGCTGGACGACAGCCTGTGCTACTCCAGCACCGGTTTCCACCAGGGCCACGAATTCGCCATGGACCTGGTGACGGCCCTGGAGGGCCAGGGCCTGGAGGTGGAGCACTACTACCCCGAGCTCGGTCATGGCCAGCACGAGCTGTCCATCCGGCACGCCGGGGCGCTGCGGGCCGCGGACAATCACGTGCTGTACCGGGAGACGGTGCGGGGCGTGGCGTTCCGGCGCGGGCTGTGGGCCTCGCTGGCGCCCAAGCCCATCCCGGACCAGGCCGGCAACGGCACTCACCTGCACGTCTCGCTGACCGACAGTGGCGCGGGCGGGCGCGGCGCGTTCTCCGACCCGGCCGACCGCAACGGCCTGTCCCAGATCGGCTACTACTTCATCGGCGGGCTGCTGGCTCACCTGCCCGCGCTGGTGGCGCTGACCTGCGCCAGCGTGAACAGCTACCGGCGGCTGGCGCCGCAGATGTGGGCCAGCGCCTACAGCTGCTACGGGCTGGACAACCGGGAGGCCGCGATCCGGATCGCCTCGCCGCTGCGCGGGGATCCGGGGAGCTCGGTCAACCTGGAGTTCAAGCCGTCCGACTCCACCGCCAATCCCTACCTGGCGCTGGGCGCGGTCATCTACGCCGGCCTGGACGGGATCCGGGGCAAGCTCGACCCCGGCGAGGCGGTGAACGTCGACCCGGCCACCCTGACCGAGGCTGAACGGGCGGCCGGGAACATTCACCGGCTCCCGGCTTCGCTGAACGCGGCGCTGGACGCCCTGGAGGCGGACGAGCTGCTGATGGATCTGCTGGGGCCGCTGCGGAGTTCGGCGTACCTGGCCGTCAAGCGGTCCGAGGCGGCGCACTTCGCCCACTCCACCGACCCGTACTACGAGTGCTACCAGCACTTCACGAAGATCTGAGGGCTCCGGCTTTCTGAGGGCTTCGGCTGCGAGTCACGCCGGCACGTCACCGGTCTCGAGCAGGGTCTTGAGCTCGGACAGGATGCGCGGCCAGCCCTGGCTGACCCCGTCGATGATGCCGGTCCCCGGCTCGAAGCCGTCGTGGACCACGGTGAGCTTGACCAGGTCCCCGGCCGGCTCGAGGTCGAAGGTCACCTTCGAGCGCGGCTCGGCGGCGATCCTGGCCCGGTGCTCCTCGTCGACGCTGTAGTAGGCGGCCCACTCGGGGGTGAAGGTGTGCCAGGTGTAGGACAGCCGCCGGTACGGATCGGACACCAGGACGATCTGCTCGGGATCGTCGACGGTCAGCTTCCCCTGGCCCACGTCCAGGGTGTACGTCGACCCCTTGGTCCAGTCCGTGTGCATGGCGACGCCGCCCCAGTAGCGCCGGGTGAAGGCAGGATCGGTGAGCGCCTGCCAGAGCCGTTCCGGCGTGGTGCGGATGTAGTTGGTGTAGACGAAGGCTGGCTTGCTCGCGGTGGTCATCGGGGTGCCCTCCAGGGCTTTCTTCAAGTCGGTCAGAGCGTCGATGCGAGGCTGGTCGTAGCGGTTGATCCAGCGCTCGGCGATTTCGCTGATCGGGGCGGCGTTGAGGTAGTGCAGCTTCTCCCGGCCCCGGCGGACCGTGGTGACGAGGTTGGCCTCCGCCAGGATGGCCAGGTGCTTGCTGACCGACTGCCTGGTCATGTCCAGGCCAGCGCACAGCTCACGCAGGCTCTGCCCGTTCCGGCCGTTGAGGCTGTCGAGGAGCCGGCGCCGGCTCGGATCGGACAGCGCCCGGAACACCTCGTCCACTGCGGTCATCCCCAGTCGCTGATCTTCTCGTCGTCGGGGAACGGCGTCGCTTTGCCACCTTGGAGGCCGGCCCGCAGAGTAAGCAGGAAGTACGCCCACTTGGTGCTGCAGTGGTGCATGAACTCCATGGGCTCGCGCCAGCCGGCGTTGGTGAACACGATCGCGGTCTCGTCATCGGCGTCCTGCAGGTCGAACGTGAACGTGGTGCCGACCCAGTCCCCGGCGCCGCCGACGCAGCGCCAGGCCACGCGACGATCTGGTACCAGGTCGGTCACCTCCATGACCGCCGCCGGCTCGGTCCCGCCGAAGAAGAATTCAAGCTTCTCCCCCACTTCCGACTCGCCGCGCACGTCGCGCGTCCACCATCCTGACAGACCTTCCCGGGTGGCCAGCGCCTCGTAGACGCGCGCGGCCGGCGCGGTCACTCCGACCCGGTGCCTGATGTCGTTCATTTTGTGCTCCTCGCTCGCATGGATAGGCAACCATTTGGCTGCATGTCTAAAGATAGGCAGCCGATTGGTTGCATGTCAAGAGTCTCGTCGGGCCGGCCGGGGCGGGTTGCGGTGGGGCGCTGGGCGGCGGGTTGCTGGACGCTGGGTTGCTGGCGCTGGGCGGCGGGTCGCTGGGCGGCGCGGGGAGGGTTAGCTGGGTGGATTTACCAGCCGGCCAGGTCCAGGATCTGGAAGGCGAGGCGGGCCTGGAGCAGGCAGTCCAGGGTGCTGGGGTCCTGGCGGATGTGCTGGCGGATCTTGGCCAGGCGGTAGCGGATGGTGTTCTCGTGCACGCCGAGGCCGTCCGCGGTGGCGTGAACCTTGCCTTCGGCACGGACGAAGGCGCGCCAGGTCTGGAGCAAGGTGGCGTCCGCGCCGGCGAGCGGGCGGATGAACTCGTGCGCGAAGCGGATGGCCTCCTTGGCCCGGCCGCTGGCCGCGACCACCCGGAACAGGCCGAGCTCGTCCGCGGTCAGCACGCCGCCGGCCCAGCCGAAGGACCGGGCCAGCTCGTCGATTTCGCGCAGCTCACGGTGGGCCAGCGGGTAGTCGTCCGGTTCGCGGCATATGCCGGAGACGACGATGGTCCGCGCGTCCAGCCGGGACCGGATGGCCGAGCGGACGTCCTCCAGGGCCGGGCGCAGGTCCTCCGGGGCGGCGTCGTGCTCCAGCCGGGCCAGGGCGATGATCGTGCCGCGCAGGCTGACCACGGCCGGCTCGGGGATGCCCAATGTGGCCGCCAGCTGGCGTGCGACCAGCTTGCGGCCGGCCGAAGCGCCGACGCTGCGGCCGGCCTGGTCCAGGCCGAACTGGATCAGCACGTGCGGCCGGGACAGGTCGATCCCGAACTGCGGGCCTCGCCGGAGCAGCTGCTCGGTGTCGCGGGTGTGGTTCAGCAGGTCGGACAGGTAGTCCTCACGGGCCTGGCCCTCGGCCTCGGCCTGGCGGCGTTCGGACAGGATCTGCAGGGACAGCACCGTGGCCCCGTGCTCGGCCAGCTTGCTGTCCAGCGGCTCCAGGCTGCGCCCCACCTCGACGATGCCGAGGTAGCCACAGGGGTGACCCTCGATGATCAGGCGGCACATCAGGTGCCGCCGGCCCAGTCCAGCGGTCAGCCGCGGTGGCACCACGGCGGACGGGCGGCTAGCGCTCAGCGTGGCTAGCGTCTGGCGGACCGACGGGATCTGCCGGATGCGCTCGGCCAGGGCCGGAGGCTCGGAAATGTCCAGCCGCGGCGGCGCCGCCCAGGCCAGCACGCGGAAACACTCGTCGTACAGGACCACGGGCTTGGCCGAGAGTTCGGCCAGCAAGGTGACCACGGTCTGGATGCTGGCCCCGTCGAGTACCGCGTTCGTCAGCCGGGTGTGCACGTCAGCCAGGTAGGCCAGGGCGTTCTTTTGCCGGACGATCTCGGCCGCCTTGTTCTTCAGGTGCGCGTTGAGCATGGCCTGACGCAGGAACAGCGCGCCGAGCCGGGCGAACAGCTCGGCCAGAGCCACGTCCTCGGCGGTGTAGACGTGGTCCCGCTCGACGTTGTCCACGAAGATGAGGCCGATCACCTCACCGTCGAACACCAGCGGCACGCCGAGCATGGCCCGCACGTGCCAGTACTCCATGGTCCGGCGGTGCGGCCGCGGGTCGGCGGGCACGTCGTCGATCAGCACCGGCGCCGCGGTGCTGATCACCTCCAGGCTGAACCGGTCACCGGGGATCCCGGCCTCCTGGGCCTGCACGGCCGCGGAGATGTCACCGTCGTGCTCGCAGTACCCGGCGGCGCCGCGGAACCGGCCGTCGGCATCGCGCAGGTAGACCGAGCAGCGGGTCACGCCGAGCAGGTGGCACAGCTTCTGGCCGAGCAGGCCGAGCACGTCCGGCAGCGGGGCCGTGGTGATGGCCTCGGTGGTGATCTCGCTGAACGCGTCGATGACCGCGCCTTCGCGGTGCGGCGCGACGACGGCCGATTCGCGCATCCAGGACCGCCCTCAGCGTTGAACGTCGGTCTAGAGCCTCTAGCCCGTATTGTCCGCGCCATCGCCCCGGACGTAAATAGGGCCGCGGCCCGGGAGCTGCCTCCCGGGCCGGGGCCAGGATTCACACCCCGCTCTGCACTCCGGGCCCTACACTCCGGGCTCTACACTCCGGCGCGGGCCGGGGCCTTCAGCTTGTGCAGTTCCGGCACCACCTTCTCGCCGAACAGCTTCTGGCTGGCCTCGGCCTTGTCCAGGGGCAGGCCGCCGAAGCAGAAGGCCACGTTGGCCATCAGGTCGCCGCCGGCCTCGACCCGGGCCTTGTACTTCTCGATGATCTGCTCGGGCGTGCCGTAGACGTTGGCCTCGACGTAGGCGCCCGCGGCCGCCTCCATCCCGGCCTCGCGGATCATGTCCGCGCCGACCTGATAGGCCTCGTAGCCCTTGGTATCGCGCCAGTGCGAGCCGGCGAAGTCGTAGTGCTTGATGACCGACAGGAAGTACTCCGACAGGTGCTTGTGGGCCAGCTCCTGCGCTTCGGCTGGGTCCTCGCTGCAGTAGACGAAGTCCTGGATCAGCGGCGGGCCCGGCTCCGTGCCGTGCTTCTCCCGGTGCAGGCCACGCCATCGGTCGATGGCCTCGACGTGCTTGGGGAAGTCGTACTGCATGAACGTCATCATCTGCGCGCCCAAGGTGGCGATGGCCGGGATGGAGTCCGGGGACATGGCCACGCCGAACAGCCGGCCGTCCCAGGACCGGCCGCTGGGGCCGGGCCGGACGTTGACCCGGGGCTGCTTGTAGTAGGTGCCGTCGTTTTCCACGTAGCCGTTGCGCAGCCCGCGGATGATCATCTCGGCCGCCTCGTCGAACCGGCCGCGGGACTCGTTCATGTCCGTGCGGAAGCCGGTGTACTCCATCTTGGCCAGGCCGCGGCCCATGCCGAACAGCACCCGGCCGTGCGACATGTGGTCGAGCATGATGACCTTCTCGACCACGCGCAGCGGGTCGTTCCAGGGCAGGATGACCGCACCTGTGCCCAGCCCTATCCGGTCGGTGCGGCTGGCGATGTAGGCCATGATCTGCAGGTTGTCCGGGCACATCGAGTAATCGTCGAAGTGGTGCTCGGCCGACCACACCGAGTCGAACCCGAGCTCCTCGGCGCGCACGCCCATCTCGAGCTCGCGCATGAAGACCTCTTCGTCGGTGATGTCCTCGAACCAGTTCTGGAAGACCAGCAACATGCCGACATCCATCGGGACCTCCTAAGGGTGGGTGGGGTAAATCTGCGTGCGAAGCGAGGTCACTGGGCGCCCCCGAAGACTGGGCGCTCCCGAAGGTGGCCAGCAGGCCGCCATCGACCGGGACGGTGGCGCCGGTCATGTAGGCGGACCGGGCCACCGCCTCGATGACCTCGGCGATCTCGGCGGGGGTGCCGGTCCGGCCGAGCGGGATGGTGCCGGTGATGCGGTCCCGGGCCCGGGCGGACAGCTCGGCGGTCATGTCGGTGTCGACGAAACCGGGGATGACCAGGTTGACCCGGACGCCACGCGGGGCCAGCTCCACGGCCAGCACCCGGGTCAGCCCGCCCAGGCCGGCCTTGGCCGATCCGTAGGCCACGTCACCGGGGAACCCGCGCAGGCCGACCACGGCGCCCACGTTGACGATGGCCGCCCCGGAGGCCAGCCGCGGCACCACCTCCCGGCAGACCTCATAAGTGCCGGTCAGGTTGGTGCGGAGCACCTCGTCCCAGACGCTGCGCTCCAGGCTGGTGATGCGGCCGCCGCGATGTACGCCCGCACAGTTGACCAGCACGTCGATCGACCCGAAGGCCTCCAGCACGGTCTGCACGCCATGCCGGATGGAGTCCGCGTCGGTCACGTCCGCCTTGACCTGGAGCATCCGATCTGGCCGGGCCGGTGGCTGTGGCCAGGCCGACCGGGCGAACGCGGCCACGGAGCCGCCTGCGGCCGCGACCCGGTCCACCACGGCCCGTCCGATGCCGCGGGAGCCCCCGGTGACCAGCCAGACGCTCACTGATTCAGGAAACCGGTCAGCTCGGCCAGGTAGGCCTCACGGTCCTCCAGGAACGGCGCGTGGCCGCAGTCTCCGAACTCCACCAGCCGCGCGTCGGGGTACAGGCCCCGGGACGCCTCGGCCCCGGAGAAGGCGACGAACCCGTCCTTGCGGCCGTGCAGGATCAGCACCGGAACCTCAATCGCGGCGATGGTCTTGCGCTGGTCGATCTCGCCCAGGTCGCGCAGGGAGTCGTCGACCCGCGGCCCGGTCTCGAGAAACATGCGCCACATCCAGTCGACCACTTCGGGGCTGACCGGGACCGCGCACACGGCCGAGGCCACGCCCTTGAAGGTGGTGGCCCGGTCGGCGGCCAGCGCGGCCAGCACGCCAGCCACGTCCTCCCGGGTGCCGCCGTGCGGCCAGTCCGGCGCCGAGGTGTACCGCGGGGTGGCTCCGCCGGTCAGCACCAGGCCGGAGACGCCGGCGCCGAGCCGGGATACGGCGTCCACGGCCACCGCGCCGCCGAGCGACCAGCCGTTGATCACCGGCCGGCGCAGGTCCAGGTGCTCGCAGAGGCGGGCCACGTCGGAGCCGAGCGCGGCGATGGAGACGTCCTCGAAGTCCTTGTCCGACTGGCCGCAGGCTCGCAGGTCGAGCAGGACGACCTCGTGGCCTCCGGCCAGCAAGGCAGGCAGCACGGTATCCCAGCAACGCGCGGTGACGCCCCAGCCATGCACCAGGACGACCGGCCGGCCCGGGCCGCGGTAATGCTCGAAGTAGATCCGCCGGCTGTCCTCTACCTCTAGATAGGCCATCGTGTTCCTCTCTGGTCGCGCCTACCGGTCACCCTAGGAATCGCCGCGGCGGCGGAGAACCGCCGGTTACGGCGCCGGTTGTGGTTTCCGACAACTCTCCCGCAGTTCGGCGGTGATAAGCAGCAGCGGCTCGTTCACGGCTCTGGCTCGTTCACGGCTCTGGATCGGCGGCCAGCTTCTGGCGGACCGCGGGCATGACTTTGGTGGCCAGCAGCTCGATCCGGGCCGAGCCGCTGTCGACGGGCTCGCCCGGCAGCTGAGCCCAGAAGTGCACGTCGGTGATCTGCGGGCGCTCGCGGAGCAGGGCGGTCAGCTCGTCGATGGCGGTGGCCGGATCCCAGAGCTGGAACGCGCCCGCGGCCACGATCTGGTCGGGGTCGGTGAACTCAGGGACCTCGCCGGGCGGCCCGAACGCGCCCCAGGCGATGTAGTTGTTGAGCTGGTAGAGCGCATGCTGGCCGATCCTGGCCCACTCCCGTTCGGGATCTTCAGCGATGACCGCCCACTGGCCGGCGCAGATCCGCCCGCTGGCAGCCGGCTTGCTGGCCTTCTCCAGCGCCGCCAGGTACATCGGCTGGTGGGCGTTCTGGGTGGACAGGAATCCGTCGCCGATCCGGGCGGCACGCTCGATGGCCGGCTCGGCCATGGCCCCGATGAGCAGCCGGGGCAGCTGCTCAGGCTGGGGCGTCACCCGGACGGCGGGCAGCTGGAAGCGCTTGCCCTCGAATGCTTCCTTCCGCCCGGACCAGGCCTGGCGGATCACCGCCACGCTCTCCTCCAGCAGGCTGGGCCGGTTCCGCACGCTGCGGCCGAACGCGGCGAACTCCGGCTCCCAGTAGCCCTGGCCCAGGCCGAGATCGAAGCGGCCGCCGGTGAGCAGCGACACGGTGGCGGCGTCTTCGGCCAGCCGGACCGGGTTGTGCAGCGGCGCGACGATCAGGTTGGTGCCGATCCGCAGCGCCGACGTGCGCTCGCCGATCGCGGCGGCCAGCACGAACGGTGAGGGTGTGTAGCCGTCCTCGACGAAGTGGTGCTCGGTGAGCCAGGCCGAGCCGAGCCCGAGACGTTCGGCCCACGCGATCTGGTCCAGGACCTCGCGGTAGAGCGTGCTGAACGGGCGGTGCCACTGCGACGGGTTGCGGAAGTCGTACCAGAGGCCGAAGGTGCAGTGCTGGTCGCTCACATCGTCTCCTCGCCTCGGGTGCTCCTGTCTTACGAGCCTGACCAGCCGGAGGCGCAGTGCCCAGAGGTGATCGGGGCGGGAGTTGTGGGATGCTCCAACGCTCCGGCGGTGTGGTCAGGCGGTGTGGTCAGCGGCGCGCAGGCCGGCGATGGCGCACGCCGCGTCGAGCAGGGCGGGCACGTCGTGTTCCAGCGCGGCCGCGTACGGGGTGCGCAGGTCGCCCGCGAGGTACTGGGAGTAGGCCGCCTCGATGATGGCGGCGAGCTTGAACAGGGCCAGGCACTCGTAGTAGCGGACGTGCTTGACTGGGTGGCCCACGGCGCTGGAGTAGCGGGCCAGCAGCTGGTCGCGGCCGGGTGCGCCGGGGAGCCGCGAGACGGCCTGGATCTCCCGGATGGCCGGGCGGTCCAATGGGCTGTCGCCCCACAGCGCCAGCACCAGCCCCAGGTCGAGCAGGGGGTCACCGATCGTGGCCATCTCCCAGTCGATGATCGCCAGCAGCCGCGGCTCGCGCACGGAGAACAGGCAGTTGTCCAGATGGAAGTCGCCGTGCAGCAGGGCTGGGGGCCGGTCCGGCGGCCGGTTGCGCTCGAGCCAGCCGGCGATCCGGTCCATGGCCGGCAGCGGGCGGCGGGCGATGCCCTGCCACTGCTTGTACCAGCGGGGCACCTGCCGCTCCAGGAACTGGCCGGGCCGGCCGAAGCCGTCCAGGCCGGCCTGGCGCCAGCCGAGCCGGTGCACGGCGGCTAGGGCGTCGACGGTCTCGTCGGCGACGCGGGTCAGCGCGGCCGGGTCTTTGGCATAAGCCGCCGGCAGGGCGTCCGTGATGGACACGGCGTCGGCGATGTGCTCCATGATCAGGAACGGGGCCAGCGGCACGGCCTGGTCCTCGCACAGCGCCACCGGCCGCGGGGCGGGCACGCCAGTGCCGTTCAGCGCCGTGAGCAGGCGGTACTCACGGGCCACGCTGTGCGCCGAGGCGGACAGCGCATGCTGGGGCGGCCGGCGCAAGATGTACTGGGTGCCCGCGCTGGCTGGGGTGTCTGCGCTCGTGAGCAGGCAGGTCTCGTTGGAGTTGCCGCCGGGCAGGCGGCGCAGGGACCACGGACCAGGCTGGCCGGTATGCGCGGTGAGCCAGGCCGCCAGCGCGGGCTCGATCATCGTGACTGCGCCCATCAGCGCTGCGCGATGGGGTCGTCGCGGTATTTGTCCAGGGCGGCGGCGCGGCGGGTGGGCACGTGCTCGGTGGGCACCTTGACCGGCTGGTAACCGCGCAGCAGCCGGCGCGCGACCGTGACCCGGTGCACCTCGTCTGGGCCGTCGTAGATCCGGGCCGCCCTGGCCCACCGGTACATCTGCTCCAGCGGCATGTCGGTGGAGAACCCGAGCGCACCGTGCACCTGGATGGCCTTGTCGATCACGTCGTGCATGACGGTGGCGCCGTGGTATTTGATCATGGCGATCTCGGTCCGGGCCGCCTCGGCGCCGACCTGGTCGATCTTCCAGGCCGTGTGCAGCGTGAGCAGCCGGGCCGACTCGATGGCCGCGGCGCAGTCGGCCACCCAGTTCTGGATGGTCTGCTTCTCCGACAGCGGGCCGCCGTGCACGTCGATGCTGACCGCCCGCTCGCACATCATCTCGAAGGCCCGGCGGCACACCCCGATCCAGCGCATGCAGTGGTGGATGCGGCCCGGGCCCAGCCGCTTCTGGGCCAGCGCGAAGGCCTCACCCCGGGCGCCGAGCAGGTTGTCCGCGGGCACCCGCACGTCGCGGTAGCTGACCTCGCAGTGCGTCCAGAGCGGGTGCCGGTGGTCCGGGTCGTTCATCAGGCCGAGCTCGCGGGTTGCGATGCCGGGGGTGTTCCCGGGCACGATGAGCATGGACATCCGATGGTGCGGCGCCGCGTCCGGCTCGGTGACCGCGACCACGATGTGGAAGTCAGCCCGGGAGGCGTTGCCGACGAACCACTTGCCGCCGTCCAGCACCCACTGCCCGGTCGCGGCGTCCAGCCGGGCCGCGGTGGTGAACTGGCGCGGGTCGGAGCCGGTGCCCTGCTCAGTCATGGCGAACGCGCTGAGCAGCTGGCCGTCCAGCAGCGGCCGCATCCAGGTGGTCTTCTGCTGCTCGGTGCCGGCGATGGCCAGGAGCTCGGCGTTGCCCGAATCGGGAGCCTGGCAGCCGAACACGTACGGGGCCAGGTCGCTGGTGCCGAGGATCTCATGCAGCAGGGCCAGGCGCAGCTGGCCGTAGCCCTGGCCGCCCAGCTCGGGCCCCAGGTGCGCGGCCCACAGGCCGTGCTCCTTGACCCGGTCCTGCAGCGGCGCGGCCAGCCGCCGGAACCCCGCGTGGTCCAGGTCCAGGACCTCCAGCGGGTAGATCTCGTCCCGCACGAAGCCGCGGGCCCAGTCCAGCTTGGCCTGGTACTCGGGCTCGGTGGAAAAGTCCCAGCTCATCGGCGGCCCCTTCCGGTACGGCGGACGCACCCACGCTAAGCAGCCGGGCGCTGTGGAGACCAGCGCGCCGGCAGGCAGCCGTTGTAGCCCTCTACAGCGCGGGGCGGCCCCTACATCATCGTGGACGGCAGCCCCCCAGGATCCGGGGGCTGCCGTCCACGATCTTCAGGATCGGCAGGCTAGGTGCCGGCGGCGGGGCCGGCTTCCCGCGGGTCACCGGTGCGGAAAATGGTTTGGGGTGGCTTGTCAATGACGCTCAGCGGCGTGGCGACGTCCTCCAGGGACTTGCCCTCGGCGTCGACGGCGAAGAACACGGCGACCAGGCCGCCCAGGATCATGGCGCCGGCGCCCAGGATGTAGCCCCAGAAGAGGCTGTTCGGGTCCTTTCCGGTGCCGATCAGGTGACCATACAGATGCGAGCCGAGCGAGCCGAAGCACTGCGCGATGGCGAAGAACACCGCGATGGCCTTCGCCCGCACCTCCAGCGGGAAGATCTCGCTCACGGTGAGGTAGCCGGCGCTCGCGCCCGCCGACGCAAAGAAGAAGATCACCGTCCAGCAGAGCGTCTGGGTCACCGCGTTCAGCGCGCCATTCTTGAACAGCAGCGCGGTGATGACGAGCAGCACGCCAGAGAGCAGGTAGGTGCCGGAGATCATCTTCCGTCGGCCAATGGTGTCGAACAGCCGCCCAATGGTGAGCGGGCCGAGCAGGTTCCCGGCCGCGAAGGCCATGAAGTAGTAGGCGGTGTCGGTCACCGGGACATTGAAGAAGAACTCCAGGACCAGACCGTAGGTAAAAAAGATCGCGTTGTACAGGAACGACTGGGTGATCATCAGCGTCGCGCCGAGCACGGACCGGCTCGGATAATGCGAGAACAGCACCCGCAGCAGGGCCAGGTAACCGATCTGCTCGGTCGGCGTTATCTCGATCTCCCGGCTCGGATCCACCGGCGGGAGCTTGCCCTTGGTCGCGGCCACGTCGCCCTCGATCTCGCTGATCGACCCCTCGGCTTCTTTCTCGTGGCCGTGCATGATCTGCCAGCGCGGGCTTTCCGGCAGGTGACGCCGGACGAAGAGGATGACCAGTGCCAGCACGGGGCCGACTAGGAAGGCGATCCGCCAGCCGTACTTGGGCGCGATGTTGTTCAGGGCAACCAGCGTGACGATGGTGCCCAGGAACGCCCCGGCCCAGTACGTTCCGTTGACGGCTATGTCCACGCGGCCCCGGTACCTGGCCGGGATCATCTCGTCGATGGCCGAGTTGATCGCCGCGTACTCGCCGCCGATGCCCATGCCCGCGATGACCCGGGTGGCGTAGAGGAAGAGGAACCATTCCCCGCCCCTGGGCGTCAGCGCGGTCAGGCCGCTGCCGACCAGGTAGACGGCCAGCGTCACCAGGAACAGGTTCTTCCGTCCGAGCTTGTCGGAAAGCTGGCCGAAGAACAGGGCCCCGATGACCTCGCCAATCAGGTACCAGGTTGCGATGTCGGCGACCCCGCTCGCCGACATGTGCAGAGTATTGCTGAGTGTCAGATCCGGCCCGACGTTGGCGGCGATCGTGATCTCCAGGCCGTCCAGGACCCACGCCACCCCCAGCGCTATCACCATCCGGGTGTGGAACCTCGACCAGGGCAGGCGGTCGATCCGAGCCGGGATCAGGCTCCGGATGCCTTGACTGCCCACAGTGTCGGGCGTTGCTGTCATCGCCCCTCCTTTGCGCGGCGACCGCGCGGGCCAGACGCCCGCTGGATCCCGATTTACCCGGTAAGCGAAGATAAAACTAGATGACTTTTTCTGGTGATAAGCGGGGCGTCACTCCGGCCAGCGGAGTGACGCCCCGGCCGGCCGCCGCATCAGCCGCGGGAGGGGATGCGGGCAGGGACGGGCTGACCGGCATGGCCGAACGGCTCCGGCTGCTCGACGGCACACTCTGGGTGGGGCCGGACGACGACGGTCAGTGGTCGTGACCGCGGCCGTGCCCCGGGCCGACGCGGGCGCGGCCGGGAAGATGAAAATATGACCCTGCGCAGCGTCATCGCCGACGACCAGGCCAGCGTTCGGGAGGGCCTGGTCCTGCTGCTCGGCGGCCTGCCCGACATCGATGTGGCCGACTCGGCCGCGGACGGCGAGCAGGCGCTGGCGCTGGTGGCCGAGCACAAGCCCGACGCCCTCCTGCTGGACTTGCACATGCCTGGGCTGGATGGCATCGCCGTCACCCGGGTGCTGACGGCGGAGCATCCCGAGGTGGCCATCGTCGTGCTCACCACCTACGCCGACGACGAGTCCGTGCTCGAGGCGCTCCGGGCCGGTGCCCGCAGCTACCTGACCAAGGACGCCGACCGCAGCGACATCGCCCGGGCGCTGCACGCGGCGGCCGGAGGCCTGTCCGTGCTGGACCCGAAGGTGCAGGCCACGCTGCTGGCCGCGACGCAGGCGCCGTCCCGGCCCGGGCCGGCGCGGCGGGCCGAGGTGCCGGACGGCCTGACCAAACGCGAAGTGAAGATCCTCGGCCGGGCCGCCCGTGGGCTGACCAACCCCGAGATCGCGGCCCAGCTGTACTTGAGCAACCACACAGTGAAGACCCACATCAACCGGATCTTCGCCAAGACCGGCTCGCGGGATCGGGCCGCGGCCATCGGCTACGCGCATCAGCACGGCAGCGACTAGCCAGCTACGCGGGCAGCACTGGCCCTGTTGACGGGACCTCTGCGGGCGCAGCTGCAATCGATTGGGAGAATGGCAAAAGTTAGGCGGCGGCGCCGCTGCTGCTCAGCCGGACGCGGACGGGGGCACCGCGTGCTTAGCAATCATCGCGCGGACGGGGGCACCGCACGGCGCGGCGCCGCCGCATAGCGTCACGATACAAGCTTGCCCATATACATACAAGTCGTGATTGGCGAGCCACAGGGTTCGTTCCTGCCGAACATGTCCCGAATCGCCACGATTTCGCCCCCGATACGGCACGACACCTTCGGAATCAGTGGGGCGCCTGAGGAGTCGTAAGCTGAGCAACGGGTCCAAGCGGCCAAACCCCCCGCGAGCCAAAGGGGCGCGGCCCCGCCTGGACTGAGGAGCGAGGAACGAGCGACGAGGGAAGGCGGGGCGTCAAGAGCGCCCCGGAGGCGAGTGGGAGAACAGAGTGTTCAGGTATTCAGATCTGCTGCCGACTGGGCCGGATGGCACTACCTATCGGCGGCTGACAGGTGACGGGGTGGCAAAACGGAGCTCGTTCGGCCGTGATTTCCTCGAAGTCGAGCCGCAGGTGCTCACCGAGCTCACCAGCACGGCCATGCATGACATCGCCCACCTGCTGCGGCCCTCCCACCTCCGCCAGCTGCGGTCGATCCTGGACGACCCGCAAGCCTCGCCCAACGACCGGTACGTGGCCCGTGACCTGCTGAAGAACGCGTGCATCGCGGCCGGCGGGGTGCTGCCGATGTGCCAGGACACCGGCACCGCGATCGTGATGGGCAAGCGCGGCCAGCACGTGCTTACCGATGGCCGGGACGAGGAGCACATCTCCCGCGGGGTCTACGACGCCTACACCACGCTCAACCTGCGGTACTCCCAGATGGCCCCGCTGACCATGTTCCAGGAGACGAACACCGGCAGCAACCTGCCGGCCCAGGTGGAGATCTACGCCACGGGCGGGGGCGAGTACAAGTTCCTGTTCATGGCCAAGGGCGGCGGGTCGGCCAACAAGTCGTACCTATACCAGGAGACCAAGGCGGTCCTCAATCCCGCGCGGATGGCCTCGTTCCTGGAGGAGAAGATCCGCTCGCTGGGCACGGCCGCGTGCCCGCCGTATCACCTGGCCGTGGTGGTAGGCGGGACGTCGGCTGAGTTTGCGCTGAAGACGGCCAAGTACGCCTCGGCCAGGTACCTGGACGAGCTGCCGTCGTCCGGGTCGGCGGCCGGGCACGGATTCCGGGACCGCGAGCTCGAGGAAGAGGTACTCGGGATCACGCGGCGGATCGGGATCGGGGCACAGTTCGGCGGGAAGTACTTCTGCCACGACGTGCGGGTGGTCCGGCTGCCGCGGCACGGGGCGTCCTGTCCGGTGGCCATCGCGGTGTCGTGTTCGGCGGACCGGCAGGCGGTGGGGAAGATCACCGCCGACGGGGTGTTCCTGGAGCAGCTCGAGACCGACCCGGCTCAGTACCTGCCGGATCCCGCCGGCCTCGAGGACTCCGATGAGGTCGTGGCCATCGACCTGAACCGGCCCATGGACGAGATCCGGGCCGAGCTCAGCAAGTACCCGGTGCGGACCCGCGTGTCGCTGACCGGGCCGCTGGTGGTGGCCCGGGACATCGCCCACGCCAAGGTCGCCGAGCGGCTGGACGCGGGCGAGCCGATGCCGTCCTACCTGCGGGACCACCCGGTGTACTACGCCGGGCCGGCCAAGACGCCGGAGGGTTACGCATCGGGCTCGTTCGGGCCGACCACGGCCGGGCGGATGGACTCCTACGTGGACCGGTTCCAGGCCGCGGGCGGGTCCTTCGTCATGCTGGCCAAGGGCAACCGGTCGGCCGCGGTGACCGCCGCGTGCAAGAAGTACGGCGGGTTCTACCTGGGGTCGATCGGCGGGGCCGCCGCCCGGCTGGCCCAGGACTGCATCACCCACGTGGAGGTCCTGGAGTACCCCGAGCTGGGCATGGAGGCGGTGTGGAAGATCGAGGTGCGTGACTTCCCCGCGTTCCTCATCGTCGACGACAAGGGCAACGACTTCTTCGCCGACCCCTCCGGGCCGGTGCTGCAGATCGGGGCGCACCCGTGAGCCCCGCGCCAGAGGGCCGCGCGCCAGAGGGCCGCGGCCCGGAGGCGCGTCCCGGTTTCCGCGTCGAGCACGACTCGATGGGGGAAGTGGAGGTGCCGGCCGAGGCGCTATGGGGAGCGCAGACCCAGCGGGCGGTGGACAACTTCCCGGTGTCCGGGCAGACGATCGGGCGGGACCTGATCGGCGCGCTGGGGTCGATCAAGGGCTGTGCGGCCCGGGTCAACGCCGAGCTGGGCGTGCTGGAAGCCGACGTGGCTGACGCGATCCACGACGCGGCCGCCGCGGTGGCCCGGGGGGAGCACGACGAGGCGTTCCCGGTGGACGTGTTCCAGACGGGTTCGGGGACATCGAGCAACATGAACGCCAATGAGGTCATCGCGGCCCTGGCCTCCCGTTCGCTCGGCCGGAAGGTGCACCCGAACGACGACGTGAACGCGTCGCAGTCGTCCAACGACGTGTTCCCCTCCGCGATCCACCTGGCCGCGGTGCGGCTGTTCGTCGTGGACCTGATCCCGGCGCTGAAGCACCTCGCTTCGGCGCTGACGGCCAAATCGCAGGAGTTCGCCGGGGTGGTGAAGGTCGGGCGGACACACCTGATGGACGCGGTGCCGGTGACGCTGGGCCAGGAGTTCGGCGGGTACGCGTTTGCGGTCCGGCAGGGCGTGGACCGGCTGTCGTCGGTCCTGCCCCGGCTGGGGGAGCTGCCGCTGGGCGGGACTGCTACCGGGACGGGACTCAACGCACCGCCTGGATTCGCGACCCGGGTGAACGACCGGCTGGCCACGTCGATGAAGCTGCCGCTGAGCGAGGCGCGCAACCACTTCGAGGCGCAGGGCAGCCGGGATGCGCTGGTCGAGGCCAGCGGGGTGCTGCGGGTGATCGCGGTCAGCCTGTACAAGATGTGCAACGACCTGCGCTGGATGGGATCGGGGCCGCAGGCGGGGCTGGGCGAGATCTCGATCCCGGACCTGCAGCCCGGCTCCTCGATCATGCCGGGCAAGGTCAACCCGGTCATCTGCGAGGCGGTCTGCCAGGTGTGCACGCAGGTCATGGGGAACGACGCAGCAGTGGCGTTCGGCGGGGCGGCGGGGAACTTCGAGCTGAACGTGATGATGCCGGTGATCGCGCGCAACCTGCTGGCCTCCGGCCGGCTGCTGGCATCGGTGGTGCCGCTGCTGGCCGACCGGTGCATCGCTGGTATTGGCGCGCACGCGGGCAGGATGCGGCAGCTGGCCGAGTCCTCACCGGTCATCGTGACCGCGCTGAACCGCTACATCGGGTACGAGGAAGCAGCCAAGGTCGCGCACGAGGCGCTGGAAACCGGGCAGACCATCCGCTCGATCGTGATCGAGCGCGGATACGTGGACCAGGGCAAGATCACCACCGAGCAGCTCGACGCCGCCCTCGACGTGCTGGCGATGACCCGCACCGAGTGAGCCGCAGGTAGGAATTGGCCCATCTGCGGGTGAGTTAGACAGCGCGGCGTAGTGATTCCTACAATCACTACACAATCTGGTGACACTTGACCAATGCTTGGCCGTCACCCAGAGACCTACCGGCGAACACCGTGTATGGTCCGCCTATGCACCCTTTGGCGGACACCGGCCGGGTGATCGCCGGACGATACCGCCTGGAGAGCCCCATTGGCCGTGGTGCCATGGGTGTAGTGTGGCGTGCCCGCGATCAGCTTCTGGACCGCGATGTCGCGGTCAAAGAGGTCCACATGGCGGACACGCTGAGCGACGAGGAGCGAGCGCACGCTTACCAGCGGACGCTGCGGGAGGCCAAGACCGCCGCCCGGCTGAATCATCCCGGGGTTGTGACCGTCTACGACGTGGCCGAGGATGAGGGCCGCCCCTGGATTGTCATGCAGCTGGTACACGCGCGGTCCCTGGACCAGGTACTGGCAGATTCGGGGCCGCTGTCGCCGCGGCAGGCCGCCGAGATGGGTCGTCAGCTGCTTTCCGCGCTGACCGTGGCACACGCCGCCGGGGTCATGCACCGCGACGTCAAGCCGAGCAACGTCCTCCTCAGCAGCGGCGACGGCCGGGCTGTGCTGACCGACTTCGGCATCGCCACCTTTCAGGGCGATTCCAAGCTGACCCAGACCGGCATGGTGATGGGCTCGCCAGGGTTCACCGCGCCGGAGCGGATCAGGGGCGAGGACGCCTCGCCCGCCTCCGACCTGTGGTCGCTGGGCGCGACCATCTACGCCGCCGTCGAGGGGCACGGCCCGTTCGAGAAGCGCGGCGGGGCAATCACCACGATGTCGGCCATCATCAACGAGGACGCGCCTGAGCCGGTCAAGGCCGGGGCGCTCGCGCCGGTGATCGTAGCGCTGCTGCGCCGGGAGCCTTCGGACCGGCCGGATGCGACCAGGGCTCAGGGGATGATTACCGACGTGCTGCCGCTGCTGGCGGACCGTCGGCCCGGCTCCTCCGGCGACTATGAGCCCACCGCTATCTCGGCGTCGCCCCCGCCGAGGTTGCCGGTGCCGGGTAATCTCCCGCCCGGAGCGGGCGCGGGCGCTCGGCCCACGGGCCGGGATCCGCTGCCCTCGGGCACCGCAGGACCTGCCGGTTACGCCGGAACCGGGCACGCGCCGGGCGGCCAGGCCAGTTCCGGCTCAAGGACCGGAGAAGCACCGCCTGACTTCTCGTCCTGGTATGACCCGTCGCCGCGATCCGGATCCGCGGCGGCCCAGCCCGGCCCGGGCGGCCCGTCCTGGACGGGGACGGACCAGCAGAGCCCGGGGCGGGCCTACCCGCCAGCTGGTTATGGAGCGCCACCCGGCGGATACCCGGGCGGCCAGGGACAGCAAGGCGGATACGGTTCGCAGCAGTGGGCGGGATCTGCGGCGCAGCCCGGGGTGGGCTCACCGGCACAGCAGGGTGCCGGCTCGCCGCCCTGGCCCGTTGCCCCGGCGGGAAACGCGCCAGGCCCGCGACGGCGATCCGGGCTGATGTGGAAGATCGCCATCGTGGTCCTGGCGCTCATCGGCGCGGCCGCGGGTGCGGCCGCCGTGCTGCTGCTGCACCAGAGCCACTCCAATGCCTCACCTGGGCAGTCGAACCCTTCGTCCCCCGCGGCGACCGGGTCCCCGGCGCAGATTATCGACGCCATCAACCAGCAGTCCTCGGGGGCAGCGCCGGCCGGTTACACGACGTTCTCCGTGCCGACCGGAGCCAATGCCCAGTCCGGGTTCCGCCTGGCGGCGCCAAACACCTGGAAGGCGTCGACATCCGGTTACCAGACGTACTTCAAGGACCCGTCTGCGGCGGACACCAACCTGCTGGTCGATCGCACGCCGCACACCTACCCCAGCGACATGCTGCAGGAAGCCACGTACATCAGGAACCAGTCGCTTGCGAAGTTCCCGGGCTACCACCAGCTCGGGCTGGCCCGGCTGACGATCCGCGGCCAGCCCGGAGCGTACTGGAAGTTCACCTGGAACAACAACGGAGTCCAGCAGGAGGTGCTCGACCTGCTCTACGTCGCGCCGACCTCCGGCGGCAACCAGTCGTTCGCGCTCTACACGACCGCGCCGGCGAGCTCATGGAACCAGACGCGGGCGGTGTTCGACGAGGAGCTGAGGACGTTCACCCCAGCTCAGGGCTAACCCAGCATCCTGCGCTGCGCTAGCTCGGGC
>JBAPYC010000534.1:0-2489 GCA_049284535.1 Streptosporangiaceae bacterium | reverse complement strand
CCGTCGATCTCGGTGGTGAACTGCGGGAGCGCGTTCAGTTTCGCTTCACACTTGCGCCAGTCGTAATCGGTCGCCCAGTAACGGGCGAGCTCCTGGATCGTCGCCAGCTGCACGCCCTGCGACCGGTCGGCGACGAGCTCCTGAGAGGGCCAGCGTGCAGCAGCGACGCGCCGCTGAAGGTCGGCGAGTTCTTCGCCGGGCACGTGGACCGTGAAGGGACGGATCGCGGTATCGGTCGTGGCGGCCTGCGTGCTGGGTGATGGTGTTGACACGGGAACTCCTTGTTCGGATGTAGCGGTATCTGTCGGTGCCAGCGGCACTGGTACTCAGCGTCGCGCTCCGGTCGGCCCTAGCGCGCCTGTCGGTGCCCTGGTCAGTGCACTGGGAGGCGGATGCGGCCGCTCATGGCGCTGGCCAAGGTGGGACGTCGAGGCAATGGGCGACAGTGAGCGACACAGCGCCCCTCGCACACGACAAGACGGCTCGCCAGAAACTGGCGAGCCGTCATGCACGGTCAGGGTCGTGTTGCTACGCGGCATTCCCGAAGCGGGAAAGGCTTACGCAGACAACCAGCCTGCGGGCTGGCTGCTTGGATCAGGCCGCAGCGCCGGGAGCCGCGGCGATGGCAGTACGGATCTGCTGCGCCCAGGCGGCCGAGGTGAAGTCGGGGCCGACCTGGTCGACCAGGATTAGGTCGCTGATGGTGTTATCGGTTCGCAGGTGGAGGATCTCCTGGTACTCGGGCGAGTGGTACCACTTCTTTGCCGTGTCCATGTCGGAGAACTCCATCAGCACCACGGAGCCGGGCCAGTCGCCTTCCAGTGCCTCGACCTGCGCGTCGAGCACGAGCCATTTGCCGCCGTAGGGGAGGAACGTGGCCTCCACGTGTTCCAGGTACACCAGGGCGTCCGGCTTCGGGACGCCGTTGGGTATACGCAGGTGGTTGATCAGATAGGTGGTCATTTTCCGGCCTTCCGGTTTCGCCGTGCAAAAGTGAGATGGCATCTTTTAACGCCGCTGTGACCATGGTCGTGACCGGGCCCTGGCCGCCGCGCCTGTGGAAGCCCTGGCCGGTGCCCTGGCCGGGCCGCGGCCACGCGCCGGCTGATGGACAGCACGCTGATTAAGCCACTTGGCTGATGCCGCATTCTGCCCGCGACCGGAGACTGGAGACACGACCAAACTGACCGGCACTGGATGTTCTCTCAGGCCAGGGAAGGGTGGCGCGACGTCAGCTGGAACGCACTCAAAGGCCGTGACCATATGACAACCTCGAGCCGTTCGGACGAGCAAGAGCAAGACGAACAAACCCAGCTTGGATCGAGCGAGGTGTTCGACGACGCGTTGATGGGGATCTACGCCGACCTCCGGCGGCTGGATATTGCTGATCCTGGGTCTGGGTTGCGGGGCCGGGGTGAGGAGTGCAGGACGCTGGATCGGCTGGTAGCTGATGCGCGGGCGGGTCGTAGCGCGGTGCTGGTGCTGCGGGGTGAGGCCGGGGCGGGTAAGTCGGCGTTGCTGGAGTTCGTCGTGACGCGCGCGGCGGATGGCCGGATCGCCCGGGCGGCGGGCGTGGAGTCGGAGATGGAGCTGGCGTTCGCCGGGTTGCATCAGCTGTGCGGGCCGATGCTGGATCACCTGGATCGCCTGCCCGGCCCGCAGCGCGACGCGCTGGGTACGGCGTTCGGGCTGAGCGCCGGCGGCGCGCCTGACCGGTTTCTAGTGGGGCTGGCGGTGCTGAGCCTGCTGGCCGATGTGGCCGAGGACCAGCCGCTGGTCTGCGTGGTCGATGACGCGCAGTGGCTGGACCAGGCCTCGGCGCAGGCGCTCGCGTTCGTCGCGCGCCGCCTGCTGGCAGAGCCAGTCGCGCTGGTCTTCGCGGCGCGCACGGGCGGCCCGAAGCAAGGCCTGGAGGGTCTGCCGGAGCTGCCGGTCCGCGGCCTGAGCGACGTTGACGCGCGCGGGTTGCTGGGGGCGGCGCTGCGCGGCCCGCTGGATGAGGCGGTGCGGGACCGGATCGTGGCCGAGAGCCGTGGTAACCCGCTGGCGTTGCTCGAGCTACCCCGCGGGCTGACCCCGGCAGAGCTGGCGGGCGGGTTCGGGCTGCCCGGCACCAAGCCGGTGGCCAGCCTGATCGAGCAGGGTTTCGTCCGGCGGCTTGAGCCGCTTCCGGCTCAGACCAGGCGGCTGCTGCTGACGGCGGCCGCCGAGGGGGCCGGCGACGTGACCTTGCTGTGGCGCGCGGCCGGGTGGCTCGGGATCGGACCCGACGCGGCGGCCCCGGCCCAGACGGCCGGGCTGATAGAGGCTGGTGCGCGGGTTCGGTTCCGGCATCCGCTGGTCCGCTCAGCGGCCTACCGGTCGGCGTCCGTCAGGGACCGGCGGGACGTGCACGCCGCGCTGGCTGAGGTCACCGATCCCGTTCTGGATCCCGACCGCCGCGCGTGGCATCGCGCCCACGCGGCCGCGGGACGCGACGAGGCGGTAGC
>JBAPYC010000533.1:0-5454 GCA_049284535.1 Streptosporangiaceae bacterium | reverse complement strand
GTCGCCGGGCGCGACCGCCCGCCAGGCCGGCCACGCGGCCGCGGCGCGGGCGATGGCGGCGTCGGTTTCCTCCGCCGAGGCCTGTGTCACCGTGGTGACTGGCTGCTCGGTGGCGGGATTGAGCACGGTAAACACAGACATGCGCGAAACCCCCGGTTACGGTGCCTTTCTCACAGGCGCTCGAACAGTTTCACAGGCGCTCGAAACAGCGCCGCAGCTCCCAGTCGGTCACCGCGGCGTCATAGGCGGCCAGCTCGATCCGGGCGTAGTTGGCGTAATGTTCGACCACCTCCGTACCGAACGCCTGCCGGGCCAGCTCGCTCTTCTCCCACAGATCCAGCGCGTCCCGCAGCGTGTGCGGCACCCGCGACGTCGTGTCCGCGTAGGCGTTCCCGGTGACCGGCGGCTCCAGCGGCAGCTCGTGATCGATGCCGTGCAGGCCAGCGGCGATCATGGCCGCCACGGCCAGGTAGGGATTCACGTCCCCGCCCGGGACCCGGTTCTCCACCCGCAGCGAGTGGCCGTGCCCGACCAGCCGCAGCGCGCAGGTCCGGTTGTCCGGCCCCCAGCGCACCGAGGTAGGCGCGAAGCTGCCCGGCACGTAGCGCTTGTAGGAGTTGATGTTGGGTGCGTAGCACAGCGTCAGCTCACGCATCGCGGCCAGCTGCCCGGCCAGGAAGTGCTCGCCGAGCTTGGACAGCCCGAACGGCCCGTCACCCGCCATGACGGCGGCCCCAGGACCAGCACCGTCGGCACCGCGCACCGACAGGTGAATATGGCAGGAGTTCCCCTCACGCTCGTTCGGCTTGGCCATGAACGTGATGCTCATGCCCTCCTGCGCCGCGATCTCCTTGGCCCCGGTCTTGTAGATGGAGTGGTTGTCACACGTCGTCAGCGCCTCGGCGTAGCGGAACGCGATCTCGTGCTGGCCCAGGTTGCACTCGCCCTTGGCCGACTCCACGTACAGCCCGGCCCCGGCCAGATCCAGCCGGATCCGGCGCAGCAGCGGCTCGACCCGGGAGGTGCCCAGGATCGAGTAATCCACGTTGTACTGGTTGGCCGGGGTCAGGTCACGGTAGCCGCGCGCCGCCGCGTCCTCGTAGCTGTCCTTGTAGACCACGAACTCCAGCTCGGTCCCGGCCAGCGCCGTCAGCCCCCGCTCGGCCAGCCGGGCCGTCTGAGCGGCCAGGATCTGCCGCGGCGAGGCCGCCACCGGCGCCTCGTCCAGCCAGGTCAGGTCCGCGATGACCAGCGCCGTGCCGGGGTGCCACGGCAGCCGCCGCAACGTGCTCATGTCCGGCACGAGCACGAAGTCGCCGTAGCCCCGGTCCCAGGACGACATGGCGTACCCGTCCACCGTGTTCATGTCGACGTCCACGGCCAGCAGGTAGTTGCAGCCCTCGGAGTAGTGCTCGGCCACCTCGTCCAGGAAGAACTCCGCGGACAGCCGCTTGCCCTGGAGCCGCCCCTGCATGTCGGTGAAGGCGAGTATCACGGTGTCGATCTCACCCTCGCCGACTTGCACGCGGAGCTGCTCCAGGGTCAGCATCCCGCGCCGCAGCCCGGTCCGGCCAGCCCCGCCGTCAGAAGGTGGCATCAGACCGACAGCTCCCGCTCGATCGCGGCCAGTTCATCCGCCGAGCCCTGGACCTTCGGGCCCTTAAACCACTTGCGCGCCGAGACCGCCCAGTAGATGCCGGCAAAGCCGATCACCACCAGCACGGCCACGATCGTGTAGTTGAAGTTGGTCGCATTGATCGGGCTCGCCGTCGGCAGCATGAACAAGATGGTGATGAAGATGACCCAGATCACCGCGATGCCGCCGATCAGGTAGCTCCACCCGCCCAGGTGCCACGGGCCGCGGTTGAAGCTCGAGCCCAGCCGCAGCCGCAGGAAGGTCGGCAGCACGTAGGCGATGTACAGGCCGATGGTGGCGATGGAGGTGACCGCGGCGTAGGCCGCGCTGTTCCACAGGTAGGGCAGGGCCAGGATCAGCGCCCCGGCCGCGGCCAGCCAGATCGCGTTGGTGGGCGTCCGGGTCCGCTTGTTCACCTTGTGCCAGAGGTTCGAGCCGGGCAGCGCACCGTCCCGGGAGAACGCGTAGATCATCCGCGAGTTCGCGGTGACCGAACTCATCCCGCAGAACAGCTGAGCCCCGATGGCCACCAGCAGCAGCAGCTTGGCCCCCGTGTCGCCAATCGCGGTCGCCCAGATCTGGGCCGGCGGCACCAGCGCGCCGGTGTAGTCGGCGTAGTGCGCCTTCTGGATGGCGAACGTGACGCCGATCAGCAGCACCCACCCGGCGATCAGCGAGACCACGATCGACATCACGATCCCGCGCGGGCCGCTGCGCGCGGCGTTGTGGGTCTCCTCGGTCATGTGCGCCGACGCGTCGTACCCGGTGAAGGTGTACTGCGCCAGCAGCAGGCCGAGCAGCAGCACGTAGAACGTGCTGTGCCAGCCGGTGTTGTTGACGATGTCGGTGAATACGTACGAGGCCGAGGCGTGCTTGGACGGGACGAAGACCAGCACGCCCACAATGATCAGCACGCCGAGGATGTGCCACCACACGCTCACGTCGTTCAGCCTCGCGACCAGCTTGATGCCGAACTGGTTCAGCAGCCCGTGCACCAGCAGGACGATGACCAGGATCAAGATCGTCACCCAGTGCGCCGTGCTGACGCCCCACATCAGGTTCAGCCACGCGTTGATGAAGAACGCGCAGCCGAAGTCGATGCCCGCGGTCACCGCGACCTGGCCCAGGAAGTTAAACCAGCCGGTGAACCAGGACCAGGCCGCGCTGTTCTTGCGGGCCAGCTTGGCCGACCAGTAGTAAAGACCGCCGGCGGTCGGGAAGCTGGAGCAGACCTCGGCCATGGCCAGCCCGACGGTCAGCGTCATGATCCCGACGATCGGCCAGCCCCAGACGATGATGGCCGGGCCGCCGGTGTTCATGCCGTAGCCGTACAGGGTCAGGCAGCCGGACAGGATCGAGATAATCGTGAACGAAACGGCGAAGTTCGAGAACCCCGACATGCGCCGCATCAGTTCCTGGGCGTAGCCGAGTTCATGCAGGCGTTGCTCGTCCGTGCTCGCCGTCGGGGCGGCGGCAATGTCATCGGCCATGCGATCTCCCTAGGCGGGGCGGTGCATACGGAGGCGGGGCAGATATGGATGAAAGCGATCCATTGAATGAAGGTATTCACGCACTGGCTCAGGGAGCGTGTCAAGAGGTGCGCAAGGGAGGTCGGGCGCCGCTCGTTACAACCTGGTTAACCCGCTCCGCCGGCCCCGGATAACCGCGCCGTTACGCCCGTTCGCCCAGGCTCTTCTCGCCCAGGAAGGCGCGCAGCAGCGCCGCGGTCCCGGCCACGTGCTCCTCCATCGCGCGCCGGGCCCGCTCCGGGTCGCCGGCCAGGATGGCGCGCACGATGGTGGCGTGCTGGACGTTGGCATGCTCGAGGTTGCGATGCAGCATGGGGATGGCGTTGAGCAGATCGACGAGCTGGACCCGGGCCTCGACCACGCTCGCGGTCAGCAGCGGCGAGCCAGTCGCGTCGGCGATGGCCAGGTGCAGCCGCGTGTCGGCCTGCCGGTAGCCGCTCCCGTCGCAGGCGTTCACGGCGGCCAGGCATTCGGCCAGGTTCTCCCGCTGCTGCATGCTCAGGCTGGCCCGGGCGGCCATCTCGGCCGCACCGGTCTCCACCACCCGGCGGAACGTCAGCGCATCGTCGAGCTGAGCGCCCATGTCCCGGGCCGTCCTGGTCAGCTCGTCGTAGACCATGGGCTCGGGCTGGCGCAGGATGAAGGTGCCGCCGAACCGGCCTCGCTTGGTCTCCACGTATCCGGCCGCGGCGAGCTCGCGCAGCGCCTCGCGCAGGGTGATCCGGCTGATCCCGAGCCTGCGGGTGAGCTCCCGTTCTGGCGGCAGCCTGTCACCTGGTGCGTATACGCCCAGCTTGACGCCCTCGAGCAGGCGCTCGACGGTCTCCTCGAAGGCGTTTCCCGTCCGTACCGCGCGGAATACCGCGGCGGTGATGGCGGGCGACCCTCCCGGCACGATCTTTCTCCTGATCACCGGTGCCGCTTAATGCTGCACCTAACGCAGAAAGATTAGATCATAGGCGCAAGCGCCGTGGCACGGACGGCGACCCTTTCGGTCGCAGCGTTGACAAGCGCGGTGAACAAACGGGCGTCGCTGCCCTGCTCAGGGTGCCACTGCACGCCGAGCGCGAAACCGGGGAAACCGCCGAGCTCGGACGGGCCGGGCTCTACCGCCTCGATGGTGCCGTCTTCCTCCCAGGCCACCGCCTTCAGACCGTCGCCGAGCAGGTCCACCGCCTGGTGATGGTGCGTTGGCACCTCGAAGAAGGACATCTCGGGCAAGATGCCGGCCAGCGCGCTATCCGGGCTGACCCGGACCTTGTGCAGCCCGAAACCGGTGGGCGGCCCGTTGTGGCGCCCATGGCCGACCAGGTCGGGCAGGTGCTGGTGCAGCGTGCCACCCCGGCACACGTTCAGCACCTGCATGCCGCGGCAGATGGCCAGCAGCGGCACCCCGAGCCGCAGGGCGTGGCCGGTCACGGACAGGTCCCAGGCGTCCCGCAGCGTCGCGGGCACCTGCGTGGCCGGGTGCCGGGAGGCGCCGTAACGGACCGGGTCGATGTCGGGGCCCCCGGAAACCACCAGGCCGTCCAGGCCCGCGACGGTCTCGCTGGCCTCGGCGTCATTCCCGCCGGGGGGCAGCAGCACTGGCCGCCCGCCGCTGCGCCGGACCGCCTCCACGTACACATAGGGGAGCATGGCCGCCTGCGCTGACCAGCCGCGCCAGGAGGCTTGATCCTGATATGTGGTTATGCCTATAACTGGCGTCATAGTTCCCCTTTTGAACCCGCTTCTCCATAGCGCCGCGACCTAGGAAAACCAGAAAAAACCAGAGCCCGAACGAGCTGGGTTTTCGTCACCACACGTGCTCAAGCATCCGCGGGGCTGACGAGCCGACAGGCGGCGTTGTTGGGAATAGGTTAGCAGTGTTTCTTCCGGTGTTCCCGGAGATAATTCAAGTTACGGAATGTGTTTAACTGATTATTGATTGTATGGCGGCGATCGCCCCTTCGCGTCTGGAACAGCGAAAACGGTAACCCAGTGTTCATATATCTGCCATCTTTGGCTGATCTGCCTGTACCTGACCTGTTCGGTCCCGGTTAATCTCCGGCGCCCAAACGGCGCCTATTCCTGGTGGGCGCGCCCATGCGTCCCAGCAACCGCGCCCAGCAAACGCTGCGCCCCAGCAACTGCGCCCCAGCAACTGCGCTTCCCCAGCAACCTATCTAGGTCAACGCCCCGCACCCCCGATCCATGCCCCGCCGCCCAAATTACCGCCTCCCCAGCCCCATGAGCCACTCCTGCACCCCAAGTATCACGCCGGGCCGTCCCTCGGGATCGGATAAGTGG
>JBAPYC010000532.1:0-5282 GCA_049284535.1 Streptosporangiaceae bacterium | reverse complement strand
GGGCGGCCGCGTGAGCTGGCGGGGCGGCGGCGTGCGCAGCAGTACGAGGGCACCGACCGGCAATGCCGGGGACGGCTGATGGCGGTGCTGCGCGAGTCGGGGGTTCCGGTGGGACGTTCGGCTTTCGACGCCGTCTGGCCCAGCCCGGCACAGCTGGACCGGGCCCTGGACGGCCTGGTCGCGGACGGCCTGGTGGATCCGCTGGGCGACGGGCGCTTTGCGCTGCCGGGGGCGGCCCAGCGTGAGCCGGCCGGGGACGAGCCGGCACAGCGCGCGTCGGCCGGGGGCGGGCCGGTCCGGACAGCATGAAACCCGGGTTCCACGGTGCCGTAGCGCCGTGGAACCCGGGTTTCAGTGCGTCGCGGGTTAGCCCATCGCGGAGGCGGTGCCGCCGCCGTCCTGGGTGCCGGGGCCGCTGGCCGGTCCGCCAACGGCGCCGCTCTTGGTCACGACCGGCTCGGTCGCGATCTCCGGCGCGGGGCTGTCCGGAACCACCTCCGGCTTTTCCACGCCGTTGAAGGTGAACTTGGCGGTCTCGCCGGTGCCTTCGGTGTCCACGATGACGATCTGGCCTGGCCGCAGCTCACCGAACAGGATCTTCTCGGACAGGCTGTCCTCGATCTCCCGCTGGATCGTGCGGCGCAGCGGCCGGGCGCCGAGCACCGGGTCGTAACCGCGCTGGGACAGCAGGTCCTTGGCCGCCGGGCGCAGCTCGATGGCCATGTCGCGGTCCTTCAGGCGCTCGTCCACCTTGGCGATCATCAGGTCGACGATGCGGAAGATCTCCTCCCGCTCCAGCTGGTGGAAGACGATGGTGTCGTCCACGCGGTTGAGGAACTCGGGCCGGAAGTGCCCCTTCAGCTCCTCCTGGACCTTGCTCTTCATCCGGTCATAGGAGCCCTTGGACTCGCCCGGCCGGGCGAACCCGACGGACACGCCCTTGGAGATGTCCCGGGTGCCGAGGTTGGTCGTCATGATGATGACCGTGTTCTTGAAGTCGACCATCCGGCCCTGGGCGTCGGTCAGGCGGCCGTCTTCCAGGATCTGCAGCAGCGAGTTGAAGATGTCCGGGTGGGCCTTCTCGATCTCGTCGAACAGGACGACCGAGAACGGACGCCGGCGCACCTTCTCGGTGAGCTGGCCGCCCTCCTCGTACCCGACATAGCCGGGCGGGGAGCCGAACAGCCGGGACACCGTGTGCTTCTCCATGTACTCGCTCATGTCGAGCTGGATCAGCGAGTCCTCGTCGCCGAACAGGAACTCGGCCAGCGTCTTGGACAGCTCGGTCTTGCCGACGCCGGACGGGCCAGCGAAGATGAACGAGCCGCCGGGACGCTTCGGGTCCTTCAGGCCGGCCCGGGTCCGCCGGATGGCCTGGGACAGGGCCCTGATCGCGTCGTTCTGGCCGATCACCCGGCGGTGCAGCTCGTCCTCCATGCGGAGCAGCCGCTGCGACTCCTCCTCGGTGAGCTTGAACACCGGGATGCCGGTGGCGGTAGCCAGGACCTCGGCGATGAGCTCCTCGTTCACCTCGGCCACGACGTCCATGTCGCCGGCCTTCCACTCCTTCTCGCGGGCCGCCTTCTTGGCCAGCAGCTGCTTCTCGTTGTCGCGCAGCGCGGCGGCCTTCTCGAAGTCCTGCGAGTCGATGGCCGATTCCTTCTCCCGGCGCACCTGGGCGATCTTCTCGTCGTACTCGCGCAGGTCCGGCGGGGCCGTCATGCGGCGGATCCGCATCCGGGAGCCGGCCTCGTCGATCAGGTCGATGGCCTTGTCCGGGAGGAAGCGGTCGCTGATGTAGCGGTCGGCCAGCTGGGCCGAGGCGACCAGCGCGCTGTCGGTGATCGAGACCCGGTGGTGGGCCTCGTAGCGGTCGCGCAGGCCCTTGAGGATCTCGATGGTGTGCGCGATCGTCGGCTCGGCGACCTGGATGGGCTGGAACCGGCGCTCAAGCGCCGCGTCCTTCTCCAGGTACTTGCGGTACTCATCCAGCGTGGTGGCGCCGATGGTCTGCAGCTCGCCGCGGGCCAGCATGGGCTTCAGGATCGAGGCCGCGTCGATCGCGCCCTCGGCCGCGCCCGCCCCGACGAGGGTGTGGATCTCGTCGATGAACAGGATGATGTCGCCGCGGGTGCGGATCTCCTTGAGCACCTTCTTGAGCCGCTCCTCGAAGTCGCCGCGGTAGCGCGAGCCGGCCACCAGGGCACCGAGGTCCAGCGTGTACAGCTGCTTGTCCTTGATGGTCTCGGGCACCTCGCCCTTGACGATCTTCTGGGCCAGGCCCTCGACCACGGCGGTCTTGCCGACGCCGGGCGCGCCCACCAGCACCGGGTTGTTCTTGGTGCGGCGGGACAGCACCTGCATGACGCGCTCGATTTCCTTCTCCCGGCCGATCACCGGGTCGAGCTTGCCCTCGCGCGCACCCTGGGTCAGGTTGCGACCGAACTGGTCAAGCACTAGGGAGGTGGACGGCGCGGACTCCGCCGCCGTACCCGCCGAGGCGGGCTCCTTGCCCTGGTATCCGTGCAGCAGCTGGATGACCTGCTGACGCACGCGGTTAAGGTCGGCGCCCAGCTTGACCAGCACCTGGGCGGCGACACCGTCGCCTTCACGAATGAGGCCGAGCAGGATGTGCTCGGTACCGATGTAGTTGTGGCCGAGTTGCAGCGCTTCACGCAGCGACAGCTCAAGCACCTTCTTGGCCCGAGGCGTGAAGGGGATGTGCCCGGACGGGGCCTGCTGGCCCTGACCGATGATCTCCTCGACCTGCTGCCGAACCGCGTCCAGGCTGATGCCCAGCGACTCCAGCGCCTTAGCCGCTACACCTTCGCCCTCATGGATGAGGCCGAGCAGGATGTGCTCGGTGCCGATGTAGTTGTGATTGAGCATCCTGGCTTCTTCTTGCGCCAGGACAACAACCCGCCTCGCCCTGTCGGTAAACCTCTCGAACATGTCGTCGCTCTCCTCACAGCACGGGGGCGGGGGTGGGATCTCTCTTGGGTGCAGAGCCCCACCTTGCCTACTCCGCATAGTAGCCGCGTGCCCACGATCACACTCTCAACGCCTGCTCAAACTGCCGCACTCTCTTCATTGCGAGTATGCGCTACGTATGAGTAGACGTTCCCAGCACGCGGGCCGTTCACCCTCATCCAACTACGCCGATCAGGCCCATGTTCCCTTTACCACGCCCGGTACGCCACGGGCGAACGGGCGGTTGGGGAAGTTTAGGGATGCGACGGGGCGGCCGGCGGGGGTGGAGCTGGCGCCCGCGCGGGCGGGGAGGCAGGTCTGGGGGCCGGTCTGGGGGCTGGGACGCGGTGGGGCGGGGGCTGGGCCGCGGCGGGGGCTGGGCGCTGGAGCGCCTACGGCGCGGGCGTTTTCGGCGAATGTGACGTTCTGCACAATCTATTCCGCAGAGCGCCACACTCATCGAATCGGACTGGAGGCTGCCGCGAGGATGGCCGCGGTTGCGGCGGCGGCACCGCGCGGAGGGCGCGGCAGAGCGAGGGGCCGGCGGCTGGCCTGCGGTCATCGACTGGCCAACGAGAGCGCCGGCGGGGTCGCGAGTGAACGCCGATGGAAAAACTGAGCCCGGAAAAGCAAACGCACCGTTGGCGCCGGGGCGGTCGGGCTGCCGCTCCGGGCCAACGGCGCGATCCGGCCAGCCCCACCGCCGTCATTGTTTCCGGGGCCGATCCGGGACACCGCTGCTATGGGTCGCTCGCCACAGGACGATGGAACCCGGGAACGCGCTAATGCCTAAGCTTGCGCGCTCCGCGCGTGTGCGTGCTAGTGCGCGGCTTCGTACTCCGCCACGATGTTCGCGGGAATGCGGCCGCGCTCATTGACCTTGTAACCGCGCTGCTTCGCCCACTGGCGGATTTGGGCACTGCGCTCGCGGCCGGGACCGGTACGGGTGCGGCGGCGCCTGGCCGGTGCGCTTGCTTTGCGGGCGTGCTCCACATAGTGAGCAAGCTCTTTACGAAGCTTGCCGGCGTTGCCGGAACTTAGATCGATCTCATACGCGGCGCCATCGAGCCCAAACGCTACGGTCTCGGTGGCCTCGCTTCCGTCGAGATCGTCGACGAGAAGCACCTGCACCTTCTGTGCCATGGAATCAGCCCTTCTGACGGAGCAACCTATTTCAGAGGCTAAATGTATACCCAATCTGTTGGTTCTGACAATTCACGACTAGTGATTCGAAGGCTTTTCCCAGCCGCGTACGGATCTGAAGACTTGCTGAAGAGATCGCGGCGCACTTGCATAAGCACCGGGCCGCAGTAACTCTCCGTAATCAGGGATTAGTTGCATCGTTAGCACCGGCTTCGGTGCAACAGATCATGAACTGCGCCTTCTGCAGTACGCATACTGCAGCGATGGCTGAGCCGTTCTCGCAGTCCGCGCAGTTCTGCAGTTCGGATAAACCCGCCGTTACCTGATATTTCAAGACTGATCGTCGCGGGATCGGTGCTGCTCGCCACCGTCCGAACGGCGCTTGGAGGCCATCTGGTGGCGCAGGAACATTGCTACCCCGATGAGGAAGGCGACGCAAACTACCAGCGGCGGAGTCAGCGCGGCCAGGTCCTGCCACATAACCGGGTCCTCTCCCGCGCCCGGCGGCTACGGAACTCCCGCTGGGCTTGTATCGTCTCGTGCGCAACGCCGGTGATCATTTTCACCGTTCAGGTTCAAGGTGCAACAGCATGCGCGTGTTGCCGAGCGTGTTGGGTTTTACCCGGTCCAGGTCGAGAAACTCCGCGACGCCCTCGTCATAGGAGCGCAATAGTTCCAGGTACACCTCGGTGGCCACCGGCGTGCCGTTGATCGTCCGGAATCCGTGGCGGGCGAAGAAGGACACCGCGAAAGTGAGGCAGAACACCCGATCCACGCCCACCGCGCGGGCCCGGTCAAGAAGCGCATCGACGATCGCGTGGCCGATACCGAGCCCCTGGCAGTCAGGCCTTACCGCCACCGTCCTGATCTCCGCCAGGTCCTCCCACAGAACATGCAAAGCGCCGCATCCGGCCAGTTCTGCGTCGGCCTCAATCTCGGCCACGAAGAACTCCTGGACATCCTCATAGAGGGTCACCGTGGCTTTACTCAGCAACAGGCCGGACTCGACATTGGAGTCGATGAGCTTGGTGATCGCGGGCACGTCGCTAGTGCGCGCGGGCCTGATGGTGAACGACATAACGCCGTCCACGATAGCCGCCGCGCAGATCCGTCGTTCGGCGAGCGGTCCGGCGGGCCGGGCGGCCACCCTGATGCGCGGTACGCTGAGC
>JBAPYC010000531.1:0-3165 GCA_049284535.1 Streptosporangiaceae bacterium | reverse complement strand
GTGAAGTTCGCCGCCGACGCTCGCTGCAACACGAAATAAGCCGAGGCGAATACCAAGAGGTAGAAGGGAACGATCAAGCCCAACGCCTCGAACGCTTTGATACTCGGATAAGGCGAGCCGGCGATGGACCTGATCTGCCACACCGCGATGCCCGCGAAGACCAGCAGGCCGGCCAGGATGCGCACCGCGGTGTCGCCGTTCCACGGCTGGTTCAGCGGGAGCACGTAGTACAGGACGACCAGCGCGGCCGCGCTCAGGACACCGCGCAGCACCGCCCGGATAACCAGTCTCCTCCGCTGGGCCGACGGCAGCTGATAGTACGGCTGATCGGTCATGGTCGTCTCCCTTAAGGCTTGTGAGAGAGCCACCCGCCGCGTCTACGTGACGACCCTGTTGACGATGATGGGCTTCGCCTTCTCGAGCAGGCTCACCAGATCGCCCCGCCTCCTACGCGGTCCGTGTTCCCCGGTGCAGGGATACGCCTCGGGCTTCCCTCTCGCCCCCGCGTGTCACCGTGAGACAGATGCCTCTGGGCCGGAGCCAGCACCGCCTATGCCTCCAGGGGACTTCCACCTCAAGTCGATCGCCTATGTCGGGCGTACTCAGGTCAGCACCACTGCGCGCCGCCGTTGGGCCGGCTCTTGCGCCGGACTCAGCCTCGGGAGGGCCGCCCGCCGTACGCCAGGCCGCAACCCGCACAGCACGCCGACGAAGGCGGCTCAGGCGACTCGCTGCCCGTGGTCACCGACCGCCTGCCGCTCCCGATTGTCCGGCTCGCGGCTGCTGGGTCGATGGTCGGCTAACCGCTGATGCCGTGGGCCACGTGCCCGTGGTGCGCCGATTCGTGCAGCGTGTCCTCGTCCGCTGCGCTCAGGTGCGGCATGATGTCAAAGACGACCCTTCTTATGGTTCCGGTGAACGCGTACGGCGCCCGGTTCGCGTAATTGCGGTCGACAACGCCGCCGTTGTCCCGGCCGATGTCCATGCCCGCGTAGCCGGAGAACCGGAATGGAACGGTATGGTCCATCCGGCCCTTGCCGATCTCCTGTCCGTTGGCGAACAGGCGGACGTCCCCGCCGGTGGCGGGTTTGGCCGCGTCAGCGTGGAACTCCAGCCGGACGGTGACCTCGCCAGTGGGCAGGGGAGTATCGGATTCTTGCCGGTAGACCTGCGCGCCCATCATCGAGTAAGTGTGCTTGAGCTTGCCGTCGGCGACGAACAGGGAGAAGCCGCCCAGATGATCGGCTTCGGCCACGATCACGCCCTCGGCGCCGCCCTCAGGAATCACCAGATTGGCGGAGATCGCGTAGGAGTGGTTGTAGATCCGGGGAATCATGCCAGAGGCGATGTTCTGGACGTCACCGTAGTAGGTGTAGGTGGTCTGTACGGAGAGCGGCGGCAGCAGGCCGAAAAAGAAGCTCATCCCGGCCAGCAACGGAAGCACCTTGTATCTCTCTGCTTCCTGCCAGAATAGTTCCCGCAGCTCCTTGACCTTCTCGGGGTGCTGCGCCGCGATGTTGTCGGCCTGGCTGAAGTCGTCGGGCAGGTAGTACAGTTCCACCGGGTCGTCGTCAGGCTGCCATACTCCTGGCGCGAACCTCTTCATCGTGTCCGGGGTCGCGTCCCAGGGGATCCGCCCGACGTCCTGGGCGAGCCACCAGCCGTCTTTGTACATGGCCCGGTAGCCGTAGATCTCGAAGTACTGCTGGGTGTGGCGCTCCTCGGCGCCGGGGTCGGCGAAGGTGTGCAGGAAGCTGGTGCCATGCATCGGTGTCTGGGCGATCCCGTCGACGTGGGTCGGCTCCGGCAGGCCGGCCAGTTCCAGGATGGTCGGGCCGATGTCGATGCAGTGGGTGAACTGGCTGCGCAGCCCACCGGCGTCCGTGATCAGCCGGGGATAGCGGATCACCATGCCCTGCCGGGTGCCGCCCAGGTGGGAGGCAACCTGCTTACCCCACTGGAACGGGCAGTTCCCGGCCCAGGCCCACGCCGCCGAGTAGTGCGGCGCGACCAGCTCGGTGCCCCACACGTCCAGGCCGCCGTACTGATTGATCAGCGCGAGCTGCTGCTCGGGAGTCAGCGGAATGCCGTTCTGCATCGTGAGCTCGTTGAATGTGCCGGTGATCGCGCCCTCCATGCTGGCGCCGTTGTCGCCGAAGATGTAGATCACCAGCGTGTTGTCCAGCTCGCCCATCTCCTCGACCGCGGCGATCACCCGGCCGGCATTCCAGTCGGCGTTCTCGCAGTACCCCGCATACACCTCCATCTGCCTTGCGTACAGGGCCTTCTGGTCATCGGGGAGGGAATCCCAGGCCGGGAACGCCTCGTTGCGGGGGGTCAGCTTCGCGTCGGCCGGGATGACGCCCAGTCTCTTCTGCCGCTCGAAGGCCTCTTCCCGGTAGGCGTCCCAGCCGCTGTCGAACTTTCCCTTGTACTTGGCCGCCCACTCCTCCGGCACATGGTGGGGTGCGTGCGCGCAGCCGGTGGAGAAATAGGCGAACCACGGCTTGCCCGGATCCTGGGCGCGCACATCGTGCAGCCATCCGATCGTCTTGTCCGCCATGTCGTCGGGGAAGTAGTACTTCTTGCCGTCCTGGCCCTGCGGCACCCCGATCGTCTTGTTGTTCTCGGTGATGACCGGATCCCACTGGCCGGACTCCCCGCCCAGGAACCCCCAGAAATAGTCGAAGCCCCAGGCGTTCGGCCACCGGCCGAACGGGCCCGCCGCGCCCTGCTGGCCGTCCGGCGTCAGGTGCCACTTGCCGAACGCGGCCGTGCTGTAGCCGTTCATCTGCAGCACCTTCGGGAACGGCGCGCTGTCCTCCGGGACGAACGCCGTGTACCCGGGAAAGCCGGAGGACAGCTCGCCGATCGAACCGAAACCGACAGCATGATGATTACGGCCGGTCAGCAAGGCAGCCCGGGTCGGCGAGCACAGCGCCGTCACATGGAACCGGTTGTACCGGACGCCCTCCTCAGCGACCCGGGTCATGGCGGGCGCGGCGATCGGCCCGCCGAACGTACTCGGCTGACCGAATCCCGCATCATCGACCAGCACCAGCAGCACGTTGGGCGCCCCCTCAGGCGGCGTGACGTGCCCGATAAGGCTCCAGTCAGGGGCCGAGCCCGCCAGCGTCCGGTTCGCCGTCCCCTTGAACGCCGGAT